>JAQWJE010000037.1 GCA_029248525.1 Candidatus Binatia bacterium | reverse complement strand
CTCAAACCGCGTCACCACCAGTTCGCCCTTCATCCCGGCATCCACGCAGGGCCCGCATCGCCAGCTTCGGACCACGCGTCCCGAGGTGCGGTGGTTCTGACACACCGGGCAGCGGTGGTCGTAGACGTATTTTTTGCGGCGACCGGAGCCGCGTCCTCCGCGCCCTCCGTTTCCTCCGCGTCCGGGCCCAGCTGGCATCGTAATTCCCAGCAGCCGCGCATCGACCCGAGCGCGTGCCGGATAACCGGCCCTCTCCATCAGGGCCGCCCATTCGCGTCCATGCGGCCGGATCCGGCGGGTGGCCTGGCCATGGGCCACGATATGAGCGGCCTCATGGCAGATCACTTCCTCGAGAGAGGCCTGCGGGCCCTCGAGCACGGGCCGGGCAATGCGGATGACGCGGGTGTCGGGGCGAACCCGGGCCAGCGACCGGGTCATTCGGGTGCTGACCTCGACCCGCGTGGTCTCGGCGAGTTGGGGGAACTCCCAGAGGTCACCCACGCGCCGAAGGACTGCTGCGGCGATCGCCTGCAGGTCGATGTGCTCGGGCTTCCCCATAAGTGCCTGTCTAGCGGATCTCGCAAGGGATGTCGTTGTCGTGAGGCGCATCTGTGATGGGCGGGCCGTCGCACCCGGGAATTGCTTCGTCATCGTCAAAATGCCCGCAACTAAAAGCGAATCAGGGCGCTGGCGCGGGCGCCTGTTCGGGCAGCGGTTCGGTAACGCGTCATTCCCGGCAAGCGTAACGCTCGGTTACCGAGGTGGGTTTGATTTCGCGAGAGAGGAGGAAAAGCCGAGTAAATTCGAGCCTCAAGCTGTTGGCGCGAAGTCTGCAGTTCACTTCCTCCATCAATAACAGGCCACGGAAACCTTCTGGCGGCCCATAGCGCGGGGAAAAAACGATGAATACGAGAATCTTGAAAAAATGGTCGAGCGCCGGACTGATGGGCGCCATGTTGATCGGGGCTGTGGCGGGATCGAGTTCGGCCGCAGTGGACCCTCGGGGCGCGATGTCGCCAAAGGCGCCCGATGTCGCGAATTTTTCTCTGAACTTGGCCGCAGTCGAGGATCTAACCGGATGCAAGGGCTTCGGTCGTCTGGCCAGCGGCGGGTTCGGCCCGGCCGCATCCGGTCCCTGGGTTTCCGGCGAGGCCCCGTTAGTGGTCGTCTGTTCAGGGGACCTTCGGGCCGAGGGTGCTGACGATCCGCTCGGCCTGAGCGAAAGCATGCGTGCCATTATCGACAACGCCCGGCAGATGGAGATTCTCCAGATGCGCGATGTCCTGCGCGCCCAGAATGTTCATGTGCCCGAGATGGATTTCGAAACCATGGATATGATGACTCTGGACTGGATCACGGGGCAGATCGCCGAGATCTTCGCGATGGCAGCCGAGCATGCCGAAGGACCATTCGGCTTCGGCGCCTATGTCGATTTTATTACCGATACTCACGAGCCTTCGAGTTTTTGGGCGATGGGCTGGGCCGAGCGCGATGTCAATGACAACGGACAGTCGGATCGGTTCGAGGCCTGTGCGCCGAACTGCGACCCTCGCGATACCGACGGTGACGGAACGGTCTCGGAGGCAGAGAGAGAAGCCGCCGAGAATGCCGCCGACAGGGCCGCCGCCACAGGCGGTATTACAGCAGAGAGCGAGGGTCGATATCTGCTCACCATCGGCGCCGATGAATTCATTGCCGAGATGCTGGAGACGCTTCTCGAGAACGTCTCGCTCTACGACCACTTTCAGGAGCTGGGGTTGTGACCCCTGACACGATCTGATCGCCGGCCTACGGCTGCCAGTAGAAACGTTTTCCCGCCTGCGTTTTGCTTTGTGGTCGAGGTGCCCCACGGACCTGAACTGGATGCCCGGATGCCACGTCCGGCCCGCTACGCAAGCGGGCCGGACGTGGCGTTTCTGTGTTGGGTTTCTCTGTGGTTCGGCTGAGCTGAATTAGTTGTCTGCGCCTGTGTCAGCCGCCTTCATTGCAGTTCTCTCTGCAACCGCGAGCGGCACCTCGACTTTTGTTTTCCCCGTGGCCACCGCCCGATTGCCCGGCCCCGTCTCCACCGGATCTCCACTTCGACCGGTTAGAGTCGTCAAAAAGAGGTGCGGAATGAGATTTTTGTCGGCGAAATTGTTGGGGGCGGACGGGGACTCTGATAGCGTGCGCGGCCCGGTCGAGGACGGGCCTGCGGCCAACGGTCCCGGGTGCCGGGCGTGGGGAGGCGGATACGTGGAGGCAGCGGGCATGCGGGGCGAGCGCAGTGGGGGCAGCAGCAGTGGAGGCAGCAGCGGGGTTGGTGGCGAAGTCAGCCGCGGCGACGGCGTTGGTGATGGCGCTGGAGACGATCATGGAGGCCACGGCGCCACCGATATTCTGGTCGGCAAGAAGGTCCTTGTCGTCGACGACAATCAAGGCTTTCGCGAGTCGCTGGTCGCGGCACTACGCTACGATGGTGTGACGACAGCCGAGGCCGAAAACGGCGAGCTGGGATTGGCGCGGCTCGCGTCTTTCGGTCCCGATTGCGTCGTTCTCGACATCAATATGCCGCCCGGGATCGACGGGTTCGAGTGCCTGCGGCGCATTCGCAGAGACTCGCGCGTGCCGGTCCTCTTCCTCTCGGACCTTGGCAGCGAAGACGACCAGGTGCGGGGACTGGATCTCGGCGCTCACGATTACGTCTCCAAGGAAGATTATTCGCTGCGGCTCTTCCGCGCCCGGCTGCGGTCCTGCCTGCGTGTCTCGGCCGCGCGCCAGCCCAGCGACGGCTCGGGCCGAAAAGTCATCGGCCAACTCGCCCATGACATGCAGGCCAAGGAGTTTGCCTGGGCGGGCCAGAGCCTCGACCTGACAACGACGCAATATCTCCTGCTGGCCAAGCTTTTTGCCTATCCCACGCGGGTGTTCGAGCGGGACATGCTCATCGATGCGATCCACCCCGAAGAGCATGGCAATGTGGTGATCGAGCCCAAGACGATCGATTCGCATGTGGCCGGGATCCGGCGGGCGCTCAAGCCATACAAGGTGTCTCGGGGGACGGTTATCCGATCGCGCCCCGGGTTGGGCTACTCGATGGGGGATTGCTGATGAACGACAACAGGAGATGGCGGCCG
>JAQWJE010000036.1 GCA_029248525.1 Candidatus Binatia bacterium | reverse complement strand
TCGCCGCCCACCGGTTGGCCGGAGAGGGCCGAGGAATTCCTCAGCCCCGGCGGCATGGTCTCGCGGTTCGAGTTGGCCTACGCGGTGGCGGCGGGCAACCTCCCCAATATTGATTGGCTGCCGCTTGGCTGGGACAATGTGGTCGCCTTGTTCGGCACCGACGGCTTGCTCCTCTACGTGACGGGACGATGGCCGGACCCCGACACCAGTGCCGCCCTGCAGCGCGCCCGAGAAAACGGCGCCTCGGCCACCCTGCTCGCCGCGCTGGCTCTGGCCAGCCCGGAATTCCAACTGCAGTGAAGGAGAGGAACATGAAAAACAAACGATCTTGTTCGCAAAATACTCTCACCCGTCGTCGCTTCCTGCGCCATGGCATGGCCGGGATGGTGGCCACCGGACTCGGCACACGCCTGTTCCTGCGTGAGGCCGCTGCCGCGCCGACCGGCAAACGCCTGCTGGTCTGCCTGTTCCAACGCGGGGCCGTCGATGGTCTCAATATGGTCGTTCCTTTCGGCGATCCGAACTACGGCAGCACGCGCCCCGACATCGCCATTGGCGCGCCCTCGCAGGCCGACGGTGCCCTGAACCTCGACGGATTCTTCGGGTTGCATCCCGCCATGGAGTCGCTGATGCCCGCCTGGTCGGACCGGTCGCTCGCGATCATCCATGCCTGCGGCTCGCCAGACCCCACACGCTCGCATTTCGACGCGCAAGACTACATGGAAACCGGCACGCCCGGGGTCAAAGGCAGCCCCGACGGATGGCTCAACCGCCACCTGCAAAGCACCAGTGGGGACGCTGACCTGCGTGGGATTGCGGTGACAAATACCACGCCGAGGATTCTGGCCGGTGAGGCAGCCAGTTATGCCGCAAGCACTCTGACCTCTCTGGATCTGGGTCGGGGCACGGACGGAACGCTGGTACGCCAGGCCATCGACGAGATGTATGTGGGCCGAGGGGACTTGCTGGGGACAACCGTCGGCGAAACGCTGGCCAACTACGAGATCTTCACCGAACTCGGCGCTCAGGGCTACGCCCCGCAAAACGGCGCCGCCTACCCGAACAGTTCTTTGGGAAGGTCACTCCAGGAGATCGCTCAGGTCAGACGTGCGGACATCGGCCTCGAAGTCGCCTTTGTCGAAACCGGCGGCTGGGACACCCATTCCCGTCAGGGAGCGGCCACCGGGAACCTCGCCGATCTGCTCGCCGATGTCGCCGACAGCCTCGGCGCATTCTATCAAGATCTCGGCAAGGAGATGGACGAAATCTGCCTCCTGACCATGAGCGAGTTCGGGCGCACCGTTGCCCAGAACGGCTCGGGCGGCACCGACCACGGCCGCGGCACAGCCATGATGGCCATCGGCGGCACCGTCAACGGAGGGCAGGTGCTGGCCGACTGGCCCGGTCTTGCCCCCGGAGATCTCAGCTCCGGCCGTGACCTGGCCGTGACCACCGACTTCCGCGATCTATGCGGCGAAATCGTGCGCGATCATCTGGGGAACCCGTCTCTTGATACGGTCTTTCCCGACCACGTCTTCAAGGCTCCGGGGATCATCCGCACCTGAGCCTCCGATCGAAATCGATTCAGGCCCATCGATCCTTTTCTCCGACGAGACTCTTGCGGCTCTTGCCACGAGGGCCACGCGTGGGACGATATTCAGGATTGCTCATGTCCAAGATGCGCGCCAAGTCGGATTTACCCGAAAAAACCTGCCCTGTTTGCCAGCGTTCTTTCCGTTGGCGCAAGAAATGGGAGCGGGATTGGGAGCAGGTGGTCTATTGCTCGAAGCGCTGCCGTGGCGAGGGAAACCCTCTGCACCATCCGGCTTCCCTGCGTGCAGAACCGGGAAAGTCCTGAGGCGTCCGGGCCGACATTGCCTGAGGACCTGCTGCTTGGTAGCTAAGGCAGCACTCACGCGAGAGTGGCGGAATGGCAGACGCGCTAGCCTCAGGAGCTAGTGCCCGAAAGGGCGTGGGGGTTCAACTCCCCCCTCTCGCATTCGTACTTCCACTGCGAGCGCGGAGATGTTCCGCGCTCCGGGACCGATGGTGAAGTGCCCGTTTGAACGCGAACCCGCATTTAGCGTGGTCCGCCTGCGCAACTTCGCTCTGGCGGCATCGACTCTAGATGGAACTCGCTCATGAGGGCCCGCGGGATTCGACCATTTCCCTGGACTTCACGAGCATCCCGGCGAGGCCTCGATTTGCCACCGTCACGACAGCCGATCGGTTCTTGTCGTAGAGATTGCTCGTTGCGTGGTCGAGGATGGTTCCTCCCCAGAGGATGACCAGGTGTGAGTGCTTCTGGTCTTCCCTGGCTTGCTTCTCGGTCCGTCGCACATCGCCAGGTATGCATTTGAGTTCGATTTCGGTTCCGCTTGCGAGTTCCTTGAGACGCGTATGGTAGCTTGGCGCCCCCCCGAAGATGCGTATCCGATTGAGGCCTTTGTCTGTGCAAGCGCGGAACAAGGCGCTTGCGGCGGCGCGCAGATCCGAACCACCGCAGACCTCACACCGCGGCGGATCGACCGGAATCGTGTGCGAATTGGCTATCTCCTGGCAGGTCGGGTTCGAGCAGACAAAACTGACAGCCGCGTCGAGTACGGCCGCGAGCGCGGGTGCCTCGGTCACGGTCGCAAGTTCGAGTAGTCGACCCAGCTTTCGACCTTCGATCAATCCCTGGATGAGGCTCGTCCTTTCCTGGGGATCGCGCGCACCCCGCTTCTCGAAGAGCGAGGAGAGGGTCCGGGCCGAACCGGACTTGCGCGGGGCGCTCCCCAGTTTCCGAGAAAGTGCTCTGCGCTCGCCATCCAGAACCTGAATTCGGGCTTCGAGTTCACCGTTCTGCTTTTCCAGTTGAGCCACCTGGTCACGATTTTGTGCATCAAGAGCTTCCATGGCTTTCTTTAGGCGTTCGATCTCGACCTGCGCATCGGCAAGATCCCCCTGAACGGCCTCGATCGATCCTTCGGAGGGAAGGTCCTCAAGTTGCGACGCAGAGGGTTGCGAAACCTGTTTTTCTGCAACCGGAACGCGAAGCGCTTTTGTCTGCTGCTTACGAGACCCGGGATCGTCCAACCTCTCAACGCCATCGCGAGCCATCAGTTCTTCG
>JAQWJE010000035.1 GCA_029248525.1 Candidatus Binatia bacterium | reverse complement strand
TGTCGGTGTCGGTGTCGGTGTCGGTGTCGGTGTCGGTGTCGGTGTCGGTGTCGGTGTCGGTGTCGGTGTCGGTGTCGGTGTCGGTGTCGGTGTCGGTGTCGGTGTCGGCGTCGGCGTCGGTGTCGGCGTCGGTGTCGGTGTCGGCGTCGGTGTGGGTGTCGGTGTGGGTGTCGGTGTGGGTGTCGGTGTCGGTGTCGGTGTCGGTGTCGGTGTCGGTGTCGGTGTCGGCGTCGGCGTCGGCGTCGGCGTGAGAGACGGGACAGCGCCGGCTGCCACCAGGAACTCCTGCGTCGAACAATCTACATCCGACCAGACGGTCAACCGAACCGGGTACCACCCGGCCGCAGCATACTTGTACTGAAAACTTTGACCGAACGATCGCGTGCCATCGCCTAGTTCCCAATGCCAACCAACGGCGTCCGTGGAAAAGTCGCTAAAGCTCATGGTCAGCGATCCTGCGGGGAGTGGTGCCACCGAACTCTCCACCACAAGCCCGCCTGACGAATCGCAAATCATTTCTTCGAAAGGCAAAGCACTCAGTCCGGCATCACTGAACAAATTTGCCCAGAGAGACACCGAACTCATCCCGTGACTGACACCAACGGGTTGCTCAATCGCTGGATGCCAAATCTCAAGGCTGTCGTTTTCGCCGGAGGGGCCGGGAATGATTTCGGCAGTAGCCCATTTCCACTCGAAGCCATCCGAGATCTGGAGGCCCTGAAGAGGGAGTGCCCCGACGGTATCGACTCGGCCGGTAGCCGAGGAGTTGCCGGAACCGTCGCCGCTCGGCTGCAAAAGCTTTGCGGTGCCAGGCAGGAATTCGATGCGCAAGCGGTCGGGGCCATCCGGTATTTCGATGCGTTGCAGCGACGCGAAGGTGGGAGCAAGTCCGACAGCCTCGGTCTCTCCGGCCAAATGCAACATCGCGGCCACAAGAACCGGGGGATACTCCGAAACGCGATTGGGCGGATGGACCGCATCCCGCAAGCTCATATCCTTGGTATTCACCACCGCAAACTCCGGCAGTGTTGTCGCAGCGTTCTGGAAAGCCTTGTACATCAGGTGATCATCTCTACCTCCCGTAAGCGGCCGCGTCTCGATGATATGCGGCAAGAAATGAACCTGAATATCGTCATCCCAGTCCCACGGCGTTACCGCCGGGCCCGGGCGGCCACCTTTCGGAATCAGCACCGCCACAAAAGGAAGCGTAACCGGGAGATCGTTCTCAACATTCTCCCAGGAAGGATACATCGTCGATCCGGTCTCGTTCCATTGCTTGCGCCACTCCCGCACGAAGCCGATCAGCGACGCCTCGAAGGCCGGCGTATATCGAGAACCATGATCGGACTCGCCTTGCCACCAGAGGACACCTCGCGCCGGGAACGGGCGAACTTTTTGATGCAATTTGCGCCAGAACCGACCGATGGCACCCGCCGGCGCGCCGCTCTTCCGGGAATATCTTTCTCGGATATTGAGGGGGAAGTCCTCGTACAAAACCTCTGGCGGCATCCAATGGCGGATGTTGGTCCCGGGCACAGCGAGATTGACGATCCCGATGGTGACAAGCTCATCGTAGTGAGCAAAAAGTTCCTCACCGACGGCGAACGCAACCTCACCGACGTAGCGGCGAAAGCGGTTTCGACGATTCCAATCCCCGCGCTTGTAAGTCCGAATATCAGCTTGGGACACTCGCTGGGCTCCCTTGCTGCTCGGACTCCATTTCGCGACGTTGGACTGACCCGCGACAAACCAGACTTCTCCGACAGCGACCTCTTTGATTTCGATCTCGGAAGCACCCGAGATTCGGAGGATGTAGTCCTCATCCGGATCCGTCGCGTCCTCCACGGCCGGCAGTGCCGCTCGCCAATCACCATAGGCGTCGGCAACGACCGTTTCCGGACCGCGCAAGATGGTTCCATCGGCATTCTCGAGTGTGATGGTGACGGTCCCGCGACCATGTGGGCGAGCATAGCCCCATACGCGGATCGGCATTCCACGCTGGAGGACCATGCCGTCGGCGAAGATTTCCGAACCAATTCTGAGGCGCTCGGCAGGCACTTGGTTCGACTGCGCCTGAACCTGATCGGGATTGGCGCACGCAAATGCCACCGCAAAAGCGCATCCCAGGGACAGAGTTCGGAAAAGTCTTTTTAGATTTTTTTTCAATGGAGATTTAACCGTGGTGCGTCGGATGGAACAAGACAGCTCAGGCCGACACGACAGCTTTGGAGTCTAGCCTACGCGTCGATCAGCGGTAAGACCCTTTCTTAAGAGAAATTCGACGGTTTTCTCACCAGAGCAGGTCGATTCGACCTGTCGCCTTGCTGGGGGTAAACTCAAGCTGTGGCCACCACGATCAGCCCAAAAATTCCCCGAATTCAGGAGAAAAAACCCTCCTGGCTGAAGGTGCCGCTCCCTGGCGGAGAGGGCTATAAACGCCTTCAGAGCCTGACCAGAAAGCTCAAACTACACACCGTTTGCGCCGAGGCTCGCTGCCCCAACGTCGGTGAATGCTGGTCGGGCCCGCAAGCCACCATGACGATCATGGTCCTCGGCGACGAATGCACCCGTCGCTGCCGCTTCTGCGCGGTACGGACCGTGGATCGAGCCGCACCGCCGGACCCGACCGAACCAGACCACGTCGCCGAGGCTATCTCTCAATTGAAACTAGGCTACGTGGTCATCACCAGTGTCGACCGGGACGACCTTCCGGATGGCGGCGCCAGCCACTACGCGGCCTGCATTTCCGCAATTCACAAAAGCGACCCCGAGGTGATCGTCGAAACACTGATTCCTGATTATACCGACGACAGCCTCGCCACCTTGATGGCGGCGCAACCGGATGTTCTCGCCCACAACGTGGAAGTCGTCCACCGCCTGCAGCGCAAGATTCGCGATCCACGCTGCAGCTTCGAGCGGTCCTTGCGAACACTCGCCGGCGCTCGCGCCGCGATGCCCGGTGTCATCACCAAATCATCTCTGATGCTCGGCCTCGGCGAGACGCATGCCGAGATCCTCGAGGCGATGGAACAGCTTCGACAGGCCGATGTCGAGATTCTGACCCTGGGACAATACCTGCGCCCTTCGCCCAACCACGCTCCGGTTCGAGACTTCATCGAGCCACAGGCTTTTGATGAATTGGCCGAAATCGGCAAATCCATGGGATTTCTGGATGTGGCAGCAGGACCGCTGATCCGCTCCAGCTACAAGGCGGGCGAACTAGTCGCGGGCGAACTTGCCCGCCAACGACGGGTCGAACGAGGCATCTGAAGAAGGCTTCGCATTCGGCAGTTAACAACGGTCCCGCCGTGAATCACCAAATCATGCATTGCCCGCGATCGTCGCGCGTCACTCGCGGGGGAAAGGGATCTTCGCGGGCACGCCACCAGCCCCGAAGAACCCGAGATCCGAGAGCAGCGCTTCAACCCAGCTTGGAAGAAATGACTCCCTGTTCTTCGAGAGAATCCAGCTCGTCCGGCGACAGGCCCAAAGAGGCGCTCAAAACCTCCCGGTTGTGCTGTCCGAGCGTTGGCGGGGGTGACTCGTACCAGCCATCCGCGGCAAACTTCGGCCGCCAAGGCAGCGTCGGGTAATGCATCCGCCCGGTGAATATGTGCTCGAAGTCCTCGAGAAAACCTCTCGCCTCCAGCTGCGGATGCGGCAGAACCCGGTGCGCATTCACAGCAATACTCGCCGGAACGCCCGCATCGATGAGAATCTGCTCTGCTTCCGGCCCGGCATGAGCACTCGCCCATGAGGCCAGTTCCGTCTCGATCAAGGCCTGATCCTTCCGACGGCCAGCAGACGTCTGCCATTCTCTCCGCGACGCCCAATCAGGTTTGTCAGCGGCTTGCGCGAACGCCTTCCATTGCACGTCTGTTTCAACAGATAGAGCGACCCACTCGCCGTCACTGGTCTGAAAACAACCCTGAGGCGTGCCGAGAGGTCCTCGGTTCGCCTCGCGCG
Organism: Candidatus Binatia bacterium; assembly: GCA_029248525.1. Lineage (NCBI taxonomy): Bacteria > Candidatus Binatota > Binatia (SeqCode) > Binatia bacterium. The sequence goes on along the minus strand of JAQWJE010000035.1, from coordinate 157,011 downwards.
GGATCTCGTTTCCACGAGAGGCTTCGATGATCAGATCGGCGCCGATCGTCAGGCCGGGCTCGACGAGGGGCACTTCCAGGAGTCGCCCGCGGCCGGTCCGCCGGGTATCCTCCAGCGCCATGAGGATACCGCAGGTGGTGTGCAGGGCTCCGACGCTATCGCAAACATTGACGGTCAGAGGTCGATCCTCGTAACCCGAAATCCACGCCAGTCCGCAGCTCTGTTCGATCGTCATCGCGAAACCGACACGATCCCGCCAGGGACCATCCAATCCCCAACTCGGCATTCGGACCAAGGTCAAACGTGGGTTGATCGACTGAAGCCGCTCGAGCGTAAAGCCGAACTGTTCCATGACTCGGACTGAATAGTTCTCGACGACGATATCTGCGTCTGCCACGAGCCGGAGAAACAAGTCCGCGCCTTCTTCGGAATCGAGAGCGATCGTAATTCCTCGCTTGCCCAGATTCGCGCCGTGAAAAATCGAACCGGCTTCCCAGAAATTCTCAAGCGGCATGGTGTTGACGAAACGCATGCCATCAGGGCGCTTACCGGCCTCGACCTTGATCACATCCGCCCCGAGCGCCGCCAGAGTGGATGTGCACATCGGTCCCGCCCAAAACGCGGATAGATCCAGAATCCGAATGCCCGACAAGGGTTTGGCACCGGTCGAAATCGCGGTCTCGGCCACCTTCCTCGGCGAGGAAAATCCCGCGCCCGGCTTGGGATGCCGCGCAGGGGCCGCCTCGAGCGGCATTCTCTCTATTCCATGAAGACGGATCGGCGGTCGCGGCTGCAGGAACCCCCCCGGTGCGTCTTCGAGAAGTCCACGCGCGACCATTTGCTCCATCTCCGAGAAATTTGTCCCGTCGCCGACAGGAGCTACCGGAATCCGGCGCAACGCCGCAGCTTCAATCACTTCCTCGGTTGTGCGGGCCGCCATCCATTCGATGATGTCGCGATGCAGCGTATCGCGAATCTTCATGCGTTCATCTGCCGAGACCAGTTTGGGGTTCTCGGCCCAATCCGGTCGACCCATCATTTCGCAGAACGCTTCCCACTGCGGCGGAGTCACGCAAGCCAGCCCCACCCATCCATCGCTGGTCCGTTCAATCGATGGGCATTCCACATAGGCTGGCAACAACTCTGGCCGGAACTGTCCGTCGAGCGTGTGATATTGCGTCATGCAGAGCAGCATGGATTCAAAGACCGAGAGGTCCACATGATCCCCACGCCCCGTCTGGCGCGCGCTCTGAACAGCAGCCAGAGCCGCGACAGCTGCGCAACTCCCGGCCGACCATTCACCAAACCGCCCACCGCAGGCCACCGGTCCACGTTCGGGATAGCCGCGCCGCGCTGTCATGCCGATCGCCGCCTGCAGAGTCCATTCGTTGGCCGGTCGCGTGGCCCAGGGACCTTCATGCCCCCACCAGCTGATCGAAACGATCGACAAATGCGGATGGTCGTCCTGAAGCGATCCCAGCTTCCGTTCGGCAAAACCCAGTGGCCCGAAATTTTCGATCAGGATATCGGCCTCGGCTGCTAATTTCCCGAGAATCTCCAGGCCATCGGCCGTCGTCAAATCGCAGGGAACGCCTTGCTTGCCGGCATTGAGAAATTGAAAAAGGCCTGCGTCTTCACCCGGGGGGAGTGCCTTGTAGGAGGCACTCCAGTCGCGCATCGGATCGCCAAGCGGCTCCTCCAACTTGAGGACCTCGGCACCAGCCTCGCGCAAGACTCTGGCCGCATAGGGCCCAGCGACCCCCGTCGACAAATCCAATACACGCAAAGCACGAAGAGGGGCTGGATCCAGGGCCATCGACTGCAACCGACCTCAGGCCCAGAACTCGTCGACCAGATATTGGTCGTTCGGCATCGACCAAACCTCGGCGATCTTGCGCTCCTCCATCCGCAGCAAGACGACGAATTGCGTATCGAGTTCCTTCCCGTGCCGAGCGCCCGTCAAGCGAACGAGAAGGGCGGTGCGCAAATCTCCGGTCAGAACATCCACCAGATCCAGACTCAAGGAGTCTACATCATCGCCAAGGCTGGCGAGATAGTCCATGACCGCCCGCCGACCGCGGTGCGTGCCGGCGCGGATTCCCCGGCCAGAGGCGTGCCAAACGACAGCCGCTGTCGAAACGCGCGCAAGACTTTCCACATCAGCCGTCGAAACCGCTTCCCAAGCCTGTCTCGCGATCTCGATCCTCTCTTCAGGTAGCGTGCTCGTCATCCTGCATTCCGTGTTAGGCCCGATAGCCTAAAATGGCAAATGCTCAGGCGTCGGGGAGCCCCAGACCCCTGGCGATCAACACCTTCATGATCTCGTTGGTCCCCGCGTAGATCGACTGAACGGCGGCATCTGCGTAGTCCTGCGAGATCGGATATTCTGCCATGAATCCGTACCCTCCATGCAGCTGGAGGCACTCGGAAGTCAGTTTTTTCTGGAGATCGGTGGTCCACCACTTCGCCATGCTGACCTCATTGACGATCTCTTCCCCCGCAATATGTGCCCCAAGGCAGCGATCGACAAAGGCCTGTCCAACTTCCACCTGCGTCGCGAGTTCCGCGAGAGTAAATTGGTTGGCCTGAAATGAAGCGATCGATCGACCAAACGCAGACCGTTCACGACAATAATCCAGCGTGTCTTCCAGCGAGCGCCGGGATGAAGCGATCGAGCCAATCGCGATCGTGAGGCGCTCCTGCTGTAGTTGCTGCATCAGATGGTAGAAACCGCGCCCCTCCTGCCCGAGAAGATTCGTGGCCGGCACCCGACAATCCTCGAAATGCAGTTCGCTGGTGTCCTGCCCCTTCAGACCGAGCTTGTCGAGATTGCGGCCTCGTGAGAACCCGGCGGTGCCGGCCTCGACAACAATCAGGCTGATGCCCTTGTGGCGCGGCTCGATCTCGGGATCCGTCTTGCAGACCACGACAACCAAATCGGCCAGCTGTCCGTTTGAAATGAACGTCTTGGCACCGTTGAGAATATAGCTGTCCCCATCCCGACGCGCGGTCGTCCGGATATTCGCCAAATCGGAACCCGTCCCAGGCTCGGTCATGCCGATAGCGAGGATGGTTTCACCGCGAACGCACCCGGGAACCCAGCGGGTCTTTTGTTCTTCGGTCCCGAAGTCGAGAAAATAAGGCAGCACGATGTCCGAGTGCAGCGAGAGCATCAGAGGGTGCGCACGAATCCGGCCGGCCTCTTCGATCAAAATTGCATCGAAAAGAAAATCCCCGCCTGCGCCCCCGTAGGCTTCCGGCACGGCCGCCCCCAGATACCCGGCTTCGCCCACCTTCTGCCAAGTCTCCCGATCCGTAATCCCGGCCGCATTCCACCCGTCGATGCGCGGGACAATTTCCTTTTCAGCAAAGCGCCTGAAGCCCGCGCGAAAAATCTCATGTTCCTCGGAGTAAATTGTACGTTTCATGATCAGCCAACCTGTAGCGTGTTCGAGCTGCTGGCGCTCACCCCCGCCACGCGATAGCAAGCAAGCGAGATGGCCTCCGGAATGGAAACTTTCATCGAGAACACGTTTGCCCCATTTGCCGACAAGCTCAACTCCATTATTTTTTTCGGGATCGACGTGGGCGGTCGCGAATTCCCGCTGATCGTGGCCTGGCTGATGGCCGGAGCCCTTTTCTTCACTTTCTACCTCGGTTTCATCAGTATTCGAGGCTTTCCTCATGCCCTGCGTCTGGTTCGTGGCGACTACACAGACCCGGCGGCCCCCGGCGAGGTGACGCCATTTCAGGCACTCTCGACAGCCGTCTCCGGCACCGTCGGTGTCGGCAATATTGCACATGTCGCCATCTGCATTTCGGTCGGTGGGCCCGGTGCGGCGTTCTGGCTGCTGATCGCCGGCTTTCTCGGCATGTCCTCAAAGTTTGCCGAATGCACTCTCGGCGTGAAGTACAGGAAAGAAAACCCCGATGGCTCCATCAGCGGTGGCCCAATGTTCTATCTCGATCGCGGCCTGAGCGCGCGTGGGCTGCCCCGTCTGGGAAAAACGATGGCCTGGTATTATGCCGTCTGCATCATCATTGGTTCGCTCGGAGTCGGATGCATGTTCCAGTCCAATCAGGCCTACGTCCAACTGGCGAACGTCACGGGAGGGGCGGACGGCTTTCTCGGCGACAAGGGGTGGCTCGTCGGTTTGGGGCTCGCCAGTATTGTCTTTTCCGTGATCGTCGGCGGAATTCGCAGTATCGCGCGGGTCGCGCAAGCGATTGTCCCATTTATGGCTTTGACTTATATCGCGACCGGCCTTTTCGTCATCATTGCCAATATCGATCGAATCCCCACCGCCCTGCAACAGATCGTCACCGGAGCCTTTTCTCCCGAGGGCGTTTCCGGTGGCATGCTGGGTGTGATGGCCCTTGGCTTCAAACGAGCCGCTTTTTCCAACGAAGCCGGAATTGGATCTGCGGCCGTCGCCCACGCAGCGGTGCGCACGCGGCACCCTGTGACCGAGGGATTCGTCGCTCTGCTCGAGCCCTTTATCGATACCATCGTCGTCTGCTCGATCACCGCTCTGGTCATCACCTGCACCGTATATGATCCGGCGAACCCCGTCGGAACGGCAAGCGGTGTCGAATTAACCTCGTCGGCCTTTGCCAGCGTCATTCCCTGGTTTCCCTACGTTTTGGCGCTGGTCGTTTTTCTCTTTGCTTTCTCGACCATGGTGGCCTGGTCGTACTACGGACTTGAGGGGTGGATCTATATCTTTGGTCCCGGCAAAGTCTCGCGGCATAGCTTCAATACAATTTTCTGCGTCTTTGTAGCCATGGGTTGTGTGGCCCAACTTGAGGCGATTCTGGACTTTTCAGATGGCATGATCTTCGCGATGGCTCTGGCAAATATTTTGGGGCTCTACCTGCTCGCACCCATCGTCAAAGGTGAGATGAAAGATTATCTGAAGAAGCTCCGCGCGGGTGAGATCGTCCCCTATCGCTAGGCGAACCGCTGGCACCCAAGCGAGTCAGACTTTAAGAGAAGACTATGGAAATCGGTTTTTATCTTCGCAATATGGGCCCCGCCTCGAGCCGGGAACTGCTTACAAGCGCGGCACAAAAAGCCGAAGCTGCGCTCCTCGACGCGGTATGGGTCGCCGACCATATCGCGATCCCCCCTGACGATGCCGTCGGGTCCGAAGGAAGGTACCTGGACCCGCTCGCGACTCTCGCCTTTCTGGCCGGCAGCACCAAAAAGATCGGCCTCGGCACGAGCGTTCTGGTGCTCCCCTACCGCCCGGCACTTGCGACGGCAAAATGGGTCGCCACGATTCAGGAACTCTCCGCGGGCAGACTCCTTCTCGGCGTCGGCTCGGGATGGATGGAATCGGAATTCCGCGCTGTCGGCGTAGAGCCGAGCGAGCGAGGCCGTATCACCGATGCCACGCTGAAGTTCCTGCATGAATGTTTCGCCCAGGATATTGTCGAGTCGAATCGGCAACCCTTTCTTTTCCGACCAAGACCCGCACGCCCCAAAATCTACGTCGGCGGTTCCGGCCCCCGAGCTTTTCGTCGCACGGTCGAATTTGCTGACGGATGGATGCCCATCGGCAGCGACCCGAAAAAACTCGCTCTGAAAAGCTCAGGCCTCCGGCAAATCGCCCGTGAGGCGGGCAAACCCGACCCCGAGGTCCAATTGGTGACCACACTCCCCTTGCACGATCTTGATCGTGCCGAAGCGACTCTGCGAACGCTGGCCGAAGGAGGCGCGACCGGTGTCATCCACTCGCAGAAATACCTCGAAGAGCCGGAGCTTCAGGAAAGCATCGAAGCTCTCGGGCGGCTGCGAGAAAAGATGGTTTCGACCGGGGCCTGAAACCTAGGGCGCTCTCGGAGCTTCCGCTGCTGGAATCGTCGCGGTCACCTTCATTGGAATCTCTTCGTCAATCGAAAGCGGGTTGATCATCGAGTAGGGAGTTCCGATCTCGAAGTCCATGCGATTGATCATGAAGGCTGCAGAAATTCGTCTCTCTGCACGATTCTCAATGCGGAAAGGAACGGTAAAGGTTTTCTTCTTTCCATGGAGATCCAGCATCACATCGGCATCAAACGTATCTCCCCCCTCGTACCGAACGTTATCGATCACCACCGAAGCGGTCGGATATTTCTCCACTTCGAAATAGTCCGGGTTGCGCAGATGATCATCTCGTTTGGTATTTCCGGTATCGATACTGCTCAGGTCGATCTCCAGCTCAATTCGACTGGCCGCCGGATTTTTCTCGTCGATCTTTGCCTCGACAATCTTCCACTCGCGGAAGACTCCGTTGGCGGTTGCCACCTTGTTCTCGGCGACAAAAGTAATGGAACCCGGAGGGCTCACGGTATCTTTCGCAGCAATCGGCGAAATCGACAGAAGCAGTAACGCGAACGTAAAGGGCAGGACTCTGATCATGGCTCTCTTTCTTTCTCAGTAAGCGGGAGAGCATCGAACCAGTAGCTGATCCTGGTCTCGTCGACCATCCGTGGCAAATGCCTGGATCTTCAATCTCGTGCTGCTTTTGCGATAAGCGCCTGACGGTCTCTCGCGCAGGGGGACCGTCAATCTCTCGCTCGCGGTGCAAAGCCCCGGTTGCAGCGGAACAAAGGGCGATCCATCGACAATTTCCAGCGCCGCTCCACCCTCGCCAATCAGGCTGAGACCGAATGCGCGCGTGGTTTGATCCATCGGTCGCTGGCTACCTGCGCCCGGAGTTCGCACGCGAAGCCTGTTGATCGTGGCCGGTCCACAGATCGAATTTCGTGGATCATTCGCGCTGAGGCAGATTGCCACGTCAAGACTACAGGAGCTTTGATCCTCTGGATTTGCATCGCAGGCGGGATCTCCTGCCTGACAATCGATCCGATAACCGGGGCCACCGCGCCTGCCCACCGGCGGCGTCGGGCTCACCCGCATCTCCATCAGACATTCCATAGGCGAGCGAACCTTGCCACCCAAGGTACACTCATTGCTGTCCCCTGACGCGCTGCATGTCTGGAGAGAGGGTCCCGGATGTCGCAGGGCGAGGTGGCGGTCCGGCAGAATATCGGTGAAGGACGACTCGGTGCGATCAGGCCAGATCACGCGAAGTTCCTCGACGACCGTGGCCTGACCCAATCCGAAGTGCGCTTCGGCAAACTGCCCGCTCCCGATACTGGATCCACTCTGCAAATAGCGAACCTGGGTGACGCCAGCGGCGGTCACTTCCACTCGGGCACCGATTGCCCCTCGGTTCCCGGTGCGTCCAATCAATTTAAGGACCAGAAAGTGCGCGCCTGCTTCGGTGTTATTCTGGTAGACCTTCGTCGCCTGCAAACTGTTTTGGTTCACGATGTCGTGATCGCCATCACGATCCAGATCGACAAACGAAGTTCCTCGGCCGATACCCGTATCAGCGAGACCCAGTTCCGCGGCCTGCTCCACAAAACTGCCATTGCCATTGCCAACAAAGAGGCGAGCGGGATCGTCAGCGAAATGGTCCCATATGGAAGTCCCTGCCGGACTGCGCATGCCGTTGACCATATAAAGATCCAGATGGCCGTCCAGATTCAAATCGGCAAAGGCCGACGACCAACCCCAGCCACCGTCGCGCACGCCTGCCGCTGTCGTCACATCCGCAAAGGTTCCATCTGCCTGATTGCGATAGAGACGATTGCCGCTACTACCGGATGGTGCCCCGCCGGGGATATCGGGCGGACTGGCCACTCCCGAGACGAAGACATCCATGTCGCCGTCATTGTCATAGTCTCCGATCGCGGAACCGATTCCGCTCGTAGGACCCGGTAAATTTATTTCTTGGAGCAGGAAGGTTCCGTTGCCATCATTAATGAAAATCTGTGATTTCCCCAACTCGCCCGTCAGGATCAGGTCCGGGTCTCCATCCAAATCGATATCTGCGAATGCGGGCGACAGTGTCCTGTCCATCCCGAGCACTTCGGGATTATCCCGATAGTCAAAACCCGCAGCGCGCGTAATATCCGTGAATTGAAAGTCCCCATCGTTGCGCCACAGCATGCGCCCGGGTTCGCCTGATCCAAAAGAGCCGAAGTGGCTGACAAATACGTCCAGATCACCGTCACCCTCAATATCGGCAAAAGTCGCGGCGTGGAGAGTTTCGGAGTCCAGTGAAATCCCGGTGCGAGAAGCCACATTGGCGAAGCGTCCATTCCCCAGATTCTCATAGAGGGCAAATGCGTTCTCAGCTCCCTCGTCGACAACCAGGAGAACGAAGAGGTCCAACCAACCATCCCCATTCAAATCAACAAACACCGGGCCAGTCGCGTGCACCCCGGGCAGATCCACCCGCGCCGGAACAGTGACCTCTTCAAAAGTACCATCCCCGAGATTCCGGAAGAGATCGTTTCCACCGGCGTCGCCGCCGACAACGAAAATATCCGGCCAACCGTCAGCATTGTAGTCACCCACCGCGATGCCACCTGCGAGCGAGCGCGGATCGTCGTGATCGAGAGACCCCACGACAGCATGCACGGAATCGATTCCCGAGCCGGTCGTCTGGTCGGTGAAATCCCAGGTGGCCTCGACCAGTTGCGGGCTGAGGATCAGGGCTGCCGCAAGTCCCGCGCGACGCAGAAATCGGAAAAAGGTCGCCTGTAGGTCCAAATGGCAAGCATCGATTCGGGCAGTGTTCATCAACCCCCTGATTTCAGCACAGGAGCGAAGATCCGAGCAAGGTTTTTTTTGCAAACAGCAGCCTGGATCGAAGATCATTCCTGCGGGAGCCGGCAGCGGCCCCGCAGAATGATTTTCAACAGACTAGCCGGAGAGTCCAGCGAGTCAGACTCGGAAGATTCTGGCGATCGACTCGGCGCAATTATCCGGATCCAACACCGTCAACACCGGAGTTTTACTGGGCATTTGCAGAGTCGAGTGGATATTCACCATCATGTCGACCTTATCCTTGAAAGGAGGGCAGGCGATCGTCGGGTGCGTCGAATTGGCTCCTACGAATCCGGAAAGCGCGTTGGAGCGACCCGCGATCGTGACATAAACTATGCCCTGCGCGTCAGCATTCGCCTCCAGAATAGCGAGGACTTTCTTCGGCTCCTTATGAGCCGATGCCGCATGCTGCTCCCAGGCGACACCGCGCGCATCAAGACCTTTGGTGATCTGAAGAGCCCACGGCTCATCAGCGGTTGAACCCATGATCAATACGGCTTTCATGATTTTCTCTCGAGGTTAGCCCGCAGCCGTTCCGCTATCGGGGTATCAACGTCGGGGAAGGAAAATTCCTGCCCGGTGATTTTTTCATAAAGATAAATATAGCGCCGCGAAAGCTCGACCACGAGGTCTTCGGGAGCCTCGGGAAGCTCGGCGTCTCCGTAGGGATCGCAATTATCCTTGAACCAGAGGCGCAGGAATTCCTTGTCGATATTCTCCGGCTCTTCGCCCGCGGCCATGCGCTTCTCGTAGCTGTCGGCAACCCAGTAGCGGCTAGAATCCGGCGTATGGATCTCGTCGATCAACAGGATCGTGCCATCCGCAGCTCGTCCCATCTCATATTTCGTGTCCACCAGAATCAGGCCATGTTCTGCCGCTCGGGCCTGGCCGAATGCGAACAATTCAAAAGCTATGTCCCGACAACGGTCCCAATCTTCCTGACTCATCCAACCTTCGGAGACGATCTCCGGTGGAGCGATGGGACGGTCATGGTCCTCTTCCTTGGTGGTCGGCGTGATCAGGTTCTGCTCGAGCTTCTGATTCTTGAGCAAGCCTTCCGGCAGATCATTTCCGCAATAAGACCGGCTGCCATCCCGATAGACGGTCCAGAGCGACGTGCTGGTGGAGCCCGTGATATAGCCCCGCATCACGAATTCGATGGGGAACACCTCACATTTGCGAGCAAGGGTCACATTCGGGTCGGGAATCGAAAGCACCTGGTTGGCGACGATATGTTTCGTCTGCTCGAACCACCAGGCACTCGTCTGATTCAGGACCTGCCCCTTGAAGGGGATCGCTGCCAGCACCCGGTCAAATGCGCTTTGGCGGTCGGTCGTGACCAGCGCGATCTCGTTACCCAGATCGTATTGATCTCGGACTTTCCCCTGCTTGCGCACACCGTCGGGCAAGGAGGTCTCGGTCAGGCAATTCCCCAATTCCTGGCGAATGCGTTCGGTATAAGCGGAAGGTGTCTCGATAGTTTGGCTCGGCATAATTGATCCTCAGCAAAAAATTTTTTACCATGCAGTCCCGCCGCATCAACTCAGCACCTCCCCATCGAGGACTGACGCCCAAAAAAACTTCTCTTTCCGGGAGAAATACCGCCCAAAACCGGATCAGCTGCCTTCCAGAATCTCCCGGAGCAACGGATCCCGTAATTTTGCGACGCGGAGTTCCTCGATCCCTTCGCGGATATGGTCGGAGCGCATCTCGGTCACAGCGCTCCGGTAGCTCGGACGAGACTGCAGACGGTTCCAATACGCAGCGACCCCCGGGCGAAGCTCCTCGGACCAGAAAACTCGCTCCCAATCAGCTTCGACGAGCCGGTCGAGAAGCACCACCCAACTCACGTCAGCGAGCGTAAATTCGTCGCCAACAATCCATGGGCCCTCATGACTCTGCAATTGTGCTTCCAGACCATCGAGATGCACATGCATCGCTTCCCGACTCTGGGCGACAGCCGCTCGAAAAAGCGGCACCCGCCAGAACTTCTCGACGCCCAGTAACCGAAGTAGAAGAAAGGCGATCGGGCGCTCCTTGTTTGGGTGACGAAGCAGCCCCTTGAGAATTTCCGCGACCGGAATCCGGGAAACGGTCGTCGCAAAGAGCGGAAAGGTCAGCCCGGGGACACAATGCCCCGCTCGAAGCGCGCGGCCATGCATCGGGTCGCCGACAAGAGAAGCCTTGTCGACCCAATCCTCCACCAAAGCCATGGCGGCCTCTTCCCGTGGCAACAAACATTCGCCGGCAGCGCCTGCATACCGTGCGGCGTAGACGATCTGGTCATGGCTCTCATAGATCGGATGCCCTTCGTGAACCAGAACCGGGACGGTTCCAGCCGGATTGATCGCCAAAAATTCGCGGCCCACGTTCTGGTAGCTACCGGTTTCGATCAAATCGATCGGATGATCTCGGTAGGGCAGTCCCAATTCGGAGAGACAGACGCGCAACTTCTTTGAGCAAAGCGAAAAGCTGTTGTGGTACAGCTCCCAGGATTCCTCAAACGGGAGATTGATTTCGGGATGATGCCCCCCCGTCACCGAGGAGGGACTCATGATCCGAAATCGCCCGCGTGGGCGACTACCGCCGTCAAAGTTCCAACCTTCACATGCTCTATTCCATCGCTCATGACAAAAAAGTAGCCTCGCCTCCCGCAAAAGCAATCCGCTGGACCGACGCGAGCGGCGCTCGGAGATCAAGGCAGAGGTGGCTGCATCGCTCCCGCGAGGTCCACCGGTTCAACCGCCTGCCGCCCCGGCGGTAAAAAGAAAGCTGCCGCAAAGCCCAGCAAATTGATCAAGCCGGCGAGCGCAAACGCCCACCGAAAAGCATGCGTCTGCATTTCCGGATGGCCCGAAGCTCCCGGGGTAGCCGAGACCACCAAAGCCACGACCGCCGTCATCGCCGCAATGCCGAGCGCGCCGCCCGCCTGCCGCATTGTTTGCAGAATCCCCGACGCCTGACCGCGGAAGGAGGCCGGGATGCGACTCAGAGCATCGGCATTCACCGGGGTCAAAGTCATCCCGAAACCGGCACCGATCAAGGCCAGCCCGAAAGCATACGCCGGGAATGACTCCAGTGTGATCACACCCGCGACAACAAAACATCCCGTGGTTGCGAGTCCCATCCCCGAGAGGACCAGCCGCCTTGCGCCCATCCGATCGAAAATCCGTCCCGCCACTTGGGTCACCAGGAGAAGGGGAATTGCCATTGCCAGTTGGGCGGCCCCGGAACCCAAAGGCGAAAATTTCAGAACCCGCTGGACATAGAGAACCCCGTATACTGCCATCGCGGCAATCGAGAATTGCACGCAGAACAAAATGACCGCATCCACACGGAAGGCGCTGATCCGCAGCAGCAGAAAATTAATCAATGGCTGTTCGCGACGACGCTCGAGAAAATAGAAGACGATAAAAAGGGTGAGGCCGCCAACCAAAAACGTCCAGACGCGCACGGAGGTCCATCCCCACGAACTTCCTTCCTGAATCGCCAAGACGAAGGCGAAAAGTGAAGGGGGCAGGATCAATGCGCCAGCGAGATCCAACTGACCACCCGGAGTCGCCCGATTGGGAACACGGCCCAGCAGCATCGCCACGAAACAAGCGATGACGATGGGAAGGTTCATGAAAAAAATGGACCCCCAACCAAAATTCTCGGTCAGAACTCCGCCGATCACCGGAGCAAAGGAAAGAAAAACCTGCGCGATACCCGCATAGATCGCCATCACACGCCCACGCTCTTCGAGCGAAAAATTATTGACCACAATCGCCGCCGAGGCCGGCACCATCAGCGCGGCCCCGATCCCCTGAATAAATCGGGCGCCAAGCAGGACTTCCCGCGATCGGGCGAAGCCACATGCCAGTGCCGCCAGAAAAAAAACAAGAATTCCGATAATCAGGAAGTTCCGCCGGCCGAAAAGATCGCCGAGGCGCCCGCCGAAGGCGACAAATGATGCAAAGCTGAGGATATAGACGCTGATCACGGCACTGGACCGGTGCACCGACATGCCGAGGTCGCGGGCGATCGAGGGCAAGGCTACAGCGACGGTCGTTTCGTTCATCATCACCATCGAAAGAACCGCCGTCATCGACATCAAAATCCAACGTCGTTGCGCCGATGTATGCTGAATCGTTTCTTGCGACATGAGGTCCGCCCGGAATCTAACTTACATCGAATCAGGTCACAGACCCCTGAAATCGGCAAGACTCCATTTGCCTTTAGGCCCCCATCAGCCGAACATATGCAGATTCAGGGAGCTCCTTTTTTATGCGATGGGTAAAACGAATAGCCGTGACCTTGATCGGCCTGATCTTTCTGGCTGTCTTTGTGCCCTGGATCGGCTTTCAGGTCTGGCTCGCGGACCAACCCCCCCGCACGCAGGCAACCCTGAAGGCAAGCCTTGGATCCTTCACCGCAGAACAACAATTCGTCCTCATTCAAGAGTTTTTCTTCCCCACGGAGTTGGTCGACCATGGGGACTTTGGCCGGAAGGAAGCCGTCGGACGAGGACACGCCCCCTGGGCGTTCCGCACCAGTCTCGATGGACGGCCCCGGATTCTCAACCTGGCTCTGGCTCCGGAAATTTGGCTGTCCTACTCAACCGAGAGCGCGACCATTCATCAGTTCTGGCAAGGCGGCATCCATCTGGAAGGTGCCGTATACGATGCACAACACGGACGAGAACCCCGAAGCTTCGGAGATCGTTGGATCGCACCTTCGGCGCTTGGATGGGAATTGCGGACCGATCAGGGCTGGCTGCCCGCGCGGGTGCATTGGCTGGGTTGGGGTACAGACCCCAGAACAGGGCGCGCCTGGCTCAGCTTCCAACTCGCAGGCCCCGATGGCCAGGCGCTGCACCTCCGAGAATCACCAGAAATAAGCCGCGAAGACGATGGCTCCATCGCGCTCGAACGGGTCTTCGAGCGAACTTCCGCTCCGGGACCAGACGTTCGGCTCGCGCTCCCCGCGGGAGCCCTCAGGACATCGATTGATGGACAAGGCTCTGTGAATGACTCCTTCTTGCTGCTCCGCGGAGACGGTCCCGCTATTGGTAAAACTGTCCGACAGGTCTTCGATGCCCCCCGGCAGCCAATCGAAACGAGTGCGCAGGAAACCTCCTTGCCGCCATCCCCATTCGTGCGCCATGGTTGCCAATCCTGCCATCACGAGAAGGAGCAAATTGTAGGCCCCTCGTGGCGAGCCGTTTCAGACCGCTACCGTGAAGACCCCCGCGACCGGGTCGCCCTTCTCGATGATCTCTCCCGACGCGTCATCGAAGGCGGCGTCGGAAGGTGGGGGCAGGTGCCCATGCAACCCCATCCGCAACTCTCGTCGACCGAAGCCAAAGCATTGGTGAACGAAATTCTGTCATACGCAGCTGCGGAAGAGTCTCTCGAGGACGGAGCCGAATGGACAATCGGTTTTCCCACCGAGCCAAGACCTCAGGAACTTCATCCCGCGCTTGCACGAACCCAAATTCGGCCGGAAAGCTTCACCCCGCAAACCGGCGGCCTGGCGCTTCTCCCTGACGGGACTCTCATTCTGACCACCTGGGATCGCGACGGTGCGGTCTACGCAATCCAGGGGTGGCAGAAACAATCTTCCGACGTCCGGGTGCGCCGGATTGCCGAGGGATTGCACGAGCCACTCGGTGTGGCCACCATCGAAGACCGTATCTTCGTCATGCAGAAACAGGAACTGACGGAACTCGTCGACCGCGACGGCGACGGCTGGATGGAGGAGCATCGAAACCTGAGCGCCGATTGGGGTGCCTCTTCCAATTTTCACGAATTTGGTTTCGGCCTCGCGGTGATCGACGGAGAACTCTACGCCGGTCTCGGTACCTGCGTTCTCGCCGGCGGTGACGCCTGCCCGGACCAACATCCAGACCGGGGAAAGATTGTCCGAATCTCGCCGGATACCGGCAACCGCGAATTCTTCGCGCGCGGTTTCCGAACCCCGAACGGAATCGCCACAAGCCCCACAGGGCAACTTCTGGTGACCGACAACCAAGGCTCCTGGCTGCCTGCCAGCAAGCTGATGGAGGTCGGGCGGGGAGACGATTTTGGATGGCGCGCGCCAGCCGACGCCAGCCCCGATCGACCCGTCCACCCCCCGGCGCTCTGGCTGCCCCAAAATGAGATCGGCAATTCGCCAACGCAACCACTCGTCCTGACGCAGGGCCCATACGAAGGTCATATTTTATTTGGGGATATCTTCAATGGAGGCATCAAGCGCGGATTTCTGGAAACTGTGGCCGGGCAGAGGCAAGGCGCTGCCTTCCATTTCTCGGGCGGTCTGGCCGCGCCGGTCAATCGAATGATCGAGGCCCCGGACGGCACCATTCTCGTCGGCGAGATCGGCAGTCGCGGCAACTGGGGGTTGGCCGACAAGCCCTTTTTCGGTCTGGAAGCCCTCCGGTTTGACCAAGGCACCGCTTTCGAACCTCTCGAAATTCGCGCCACCCCCGAAGGCTACCGGATCGTTTTCAGCGAACCCGTCGACGGCAACCCCACACCGGAGATGTTTCGCCTGCACCAGTGGTCCTACCGGCCGGACCAGTTCTACGGCGGTCCCAAATTCGGCAAGATCGCCCTGCCCGTTACCGAGGCGGTCCTCTCGCCGGATCGCAGGACTGTCGCGCTCACGGTGGAAGGACGCTTGCCCGGAACTGTTGTCTACATCCACATCGATCGTGCGCTGGAGTCCACCTCCGGCCTTCCCCTCTGGATCAATGAGGCCTGGTACACACAAAACGCCTTGCCGCCGAGCGATGATCCCCAGCCGAATCAACTGAGTCCGGAAGAAATGCGCGAGGGGTGGCGTCTCCTTTTCAACGGCAAGACTTTTGATGGCTGGAAAATCTATGGTGCCGAGGACGACCAGATCGAGGGTTGGGCCATCGAGAACGGAACTCTGGCCTTCACACGAACCGTATCGACAGCCGGCATGATCTGGAACCATATCAACCCCTTCACTCGAGGCGCTCTGGATCTCATGACGAAGGAGAAGTTCTCCAACTTCGAACTCGTTATCGACTGGAAAATTGAACCGGGCGGCAATAGCGGCGTATTTTTCGCAATTCCCGACGAGTCGGGCTATCTGGCCTGGACTTATGGACTCGAGATGCAACTTCTCGATGATGACGGGCACGCCGACGGGCAAATCGAAAAGCACCGCGCCGGCGACCTCTACGACCTGCAGGCGAGTCCTGTCCGGGCGGCGGGTCCTCCGGGCACCTGGAATCAGAGCCGCATCCGGGTAGCTGGAGACCGCATCCAACAGTGGCTCAACGGCAAGGAAACCGTGGATATCATCCGGGGTAGTCCAATTTGGGATCAGGCCGTCGCCGACAGCAAATTCGCCGATACCGAGGGTTTCGGACGAGCCCAAAGCGGACATATCGCGCTTCAGGACCACGGCGATCGCGTGCTCTTCCGGAACATCAAGATTCGCGAATTGCCGTGAATCGCCTCCCGGGCGGCTCGATCCGGGGCCCCGGATGTTTTGAATCAGGCGAAATCAGCTGACATAAATTCTTTTAATTTCAGTAGGTTGAGGAATCCGGCCCAAGCATTTTCTTGACTTCAGAAAGTGTGGATGTTCCTCTTACCGGCGCACGTTTTGTCTTCATAGTCTTGGTCAGGGTCGAGACGAAGTTTCTCCTCGGGACTCAGTTTTCAGGCCCATCTGTCGATGGGATCAGGGATCATTAGCATGGCGTATAACTTCGAAAGATTATCGGCTCAGGACCACTCGTTTCTCGTCTTCGAGAAGGGCGGCGTGCATATGCACATCTCCGCCACCCAGATTTTCGAAGCCGGCCCCATGCGCACCGCCGAGGGCGGGATCGATGTGGAAGCTTTCCGCCGTGCCACGGCAGCGGTCCTGCATCAAATTCCTCGTTACCGGCAGAAACTGAAATGGATTCCGATCGAAGGACGTCCGGTGTGGATCGACGACCATACCTTCAATCTCGATTACCACATTCGCCATACCTCGCTGCCGCGCCCTGGTGGGATGGAGCAACTCAAACACCTGTCCGCTCGGATCATGTCGCAACCGCTGGATCGCTCTCGTCCCCTCTGGGAAAGTTGGCTGGTCGAGGGACTCGAAGGCGGCGATAAATTCGCCATCATCACCAAGATTCATCATTGCATGGTGGACGGAACCTCCGGGGTCGATCTGACCCATATCCTACTGTCGACCGGCCCCGATCAGGTACCGGGAGAGCCGCGCCCCTACGTGCCGCGCCCCGAGCCGAGTTCCATGGATCTACTCCGGGAATCCATGATTCGAAATGTCACCCTGCCCTTGAAAGCAGCGCAGGGACTCCGCACTCTGGCTCGCGAGACCAAAGACCTTGGCCAGGAGGTCGGCCTGCGAATTCAGGCGGTCTCCGACCTGATCGGGCTCGCCGTTCGTGGGGCAGACGATACCCCCATCAATGGCAAGCTGGGGCCGCATCGTCGCTTCGACTGGCTTTCCATGCCTCTCGACGACGTCAAACGCGTCAGCAAGAAAATTGGTTGTACAGTGAACGACGTGGTTCTGGCCACGGTCAGCGGGGCGATTCGCGATTTCCTCGTCTACCGACGCGTGGAACCAGCCGGATTGGAATTTCGTGTTTCGGCCCCGGTGAGTATGCGGCGCGGCGAAGACAAGGGGAAATTGGGAAACTCCGTATCCTCGTGGATCATTCCCCTCCCGATCGAGCGCGCGGATCCGCTGGAGCGGGTTCAGGCGATCAATGAAATCACCAAAGAACTTAAAAGCTCGAAACAAGCGCTTGGCGTTGAAATGATGATGGCCATGGCTGAGTTGAGTCCCTCGATGCTGCTTTCGTTGGGCGCTCGTGCTGCTTCGGGGCCGATCAATATGATCGTGACCAACGTGCCCGGGCCGCAGATCCCGCTCTATTTACTGGGCGCGAAACTGGTCGAAATGTATCCGCTGGTGCCGCTGATGGAAAATACAGGGATCGGTGTCGCCCTTTTCAGCTACGATGGAAAGCTCTGCTGGGGATTCAATGCGGAGTATCAAATGGTCGCCGATCTGCGCGTATTCGTTAAATTGGTGGACTCGTCATTCCGGGAACTCGCTGCCGCCGCCGGCGTCGAGACATCCACCCCTCCCGAGGCAGCATTATCGTCTGTGGCGACCGCCGGGGGGGCCAGCGAGAACCCTCGCTAGCGACCACACAACCTCCGTTCGCTGCTCTACTTGTCCGTCTGCGGCGACGTTTTTGCACTCCGAGGCTCGGTTGCCAGAAGCAGGGTCGCAACCCCGTGGGTACCGCTGCGAACGGTGCAGACCCTCGTCCCGGGCTTCCGCCCCGAACGAACCCCCGAGACGTCCCAGCCGGATTGCGTCAGCCGGGCGTGTGCCTGATCAATCGCGAGCGTTCGCCAACAAATGCCCCAGAACTCGTCCGGCTTTGCAGGGTCCGGTTCCTTCTTGAGGGAAGCGCCGACTTCCAACACGACACCGTCTACCTTGAAGAAGAGTTGGCGGGCACCCCAATCGGGAAACTCCCGGTCCAGAGCCAGCCGAAGTCCGAAAATATCCCGATAAAGGTCTCGGGTGCGATCGGCATCCGCGGAGAGAATCACCACATGATCGATACCGGCCACGGAGCCTTCGTGGCAGACGCGCGACTCGGGCAGGAGATCGTTCGGGGTCAGATGCTCGATCACAAAAACATTCACGCCGAGAGTCTCGTCGCGAGGCAGAAAAATATTCTTCCACCGCCGCTCTCTTCCGTCTGCAGTCGCACCTGCCCCTTCCATGGGGTCCGAAGGTGACAACCCGCGGCTACGCAGCACCTCCACACACGAAGCCGCATCGGCCGTGCGCAAAGCAACCGCAAAAACACCCTCGCCCTGACTGGCCAGATGCTCTCTGACGCTGTCCGCCACCGGGCCTTCGCCGACCGCAGCGAGAAGTTCCACATAAATTTTCTCGAAGCGGAACAGAATATTGGCGGTGCCATATCCTGGGTGCTCGCCCTTCCAGGACGGCTCGCGCCCGAGCAACCCCTGAAGATCGGTTGCGGCGGCCGCCAAATCCTCGACAGCAAATATGATATGGTCAATCGACTCAATCATGACATTCTGCAAACACCGCGTACGGAGCTTTCAATAAAATCCAATAGTTCCAGAACCTCTGGCCCAAGCCCGCCTCGGGCGACCAACTCCTCCCGAGCGAGGGTCAAGTTGCGTCGCTGTTGAAAAAGATCACGAAACGCACCCCGCAGACCTTTGACGGCATCGCGGGGGATTCCGGCTCGGCGCACGCCGACGCTGTTCATGCCCCGCAAGCGGTTACGATCCGAGACCAGCGCAAACGGGGGTACATCCACAGTAAATGAACCCACGCCGCTCAACATCGATAACCGACCGACACGGACGTTCTGGTGGACCGCCACATTTCCGGAGACAAAAGCTCGTTCACCCACCGTAGAATGGCCGCCCAACATTGCCCCATTGGCGAGAATCACATGGTCCTGAACGATGCAATTATGAGCCGCGTGGCTGTTGGCCATGAAAAAGCAGTCGTTACCGATAACCGTTTCACTGCCTGCGGCCGTCCCGCGATGAATCGTCACACCTTCCGCGAAAATATTTCGATCGCCGATCCGGGACATCGTCACCGCGCCTTTGTAGCCCAGGTCCTGTGGATCCCCACCGAGGACAGCATGGTCGCGGACGAGGTTTCCGCAGCCCAGCGTTGTGTGCGCGCGAATATGAGCCCCCGCGAGAATTCGGGTTCCTGCGCCAATCACCACATCGCGTTCAATGACCGCAAAGGGCCCGACTTCGACATCGGGGGCAAGCTCGGCGTGCGAATCGATTTCAGCTCGCGGGTGAATTCGAGGAATGCCCATTCAGGTGCCATCCTCGTCAGCAACTTCCGGAACTTCTGCGTTGTCGCCGGCGATTGCGTAGTCCCCTTCAAGCCAGGATCCCAGATCGGCCAATCGACAACGGTCGGAGCAAAAAGGACCGCGTGGAGAAACTTCCCACCCGGAGGATCCACCGCATGAGGGACATTTGACGGATCTCATACATGGATCTAACCCCGGAATTGGTACTATTGCCAGTCCCGTCCACTAGCATTGGGCCTGTCCACTGACGTAGGCTGTGTCTCATGGAGAGCGGAGCTACGACGGACACGCTCGCGGGCTGCCGGATCCTGACCTTCGAAAGCCGCCGTCGCGAGGAATTCCGGAGCCTGCTGGAGCATCACGGCGCCGCCGTGGTCTCGGCACCGGCACTGCGCGAGATCCCCCTGACCGATCAGGGCGCGCCCCGCGAATTTCTGGAGAGACTCCGTAAACAGGAAATCGATGCCCTGATCTGCCTGACGGGCGTCGGCACCACGGCCCTCATTGACTCCTTCGCCGACAGCGAACGCACCGAAGTCCTGGGCCACCTGCGCGAGATCCCCCTGATCGCCCGCGGTCCGAAACCGGTCGCCGCACTGCGCAAACTCGGACTCGAAGCGAAAATCCGGGCTCCGGAACCGAATACCTGGAAAGAGCTGCTGAGCACTCTGGATCAACAATGGCCGGTCCAAAACAAGCGTCTCGCCATCCAGGAATACGGACGACCCAGCCGCGAGCTCAACGAGGGCCTGCAAGCACGCGGGGCCAGCGTCCTGCCCGTTCCCGTCTACCGGTGGGCCTTGCCCGAAGATACCGCACCACTGGCGGCCGGCCTGGGTGCCCTGCTCGCCGGGGAAATCGATATCGCAGTGTTCACCACCGCGGTTCAGCTCGACCATCTGCTTGCGTTTGCCGGCGAAAGGCGCGCCGAGCTGCTCGCGATCCTGCGTCGGAGCGTGGATATTGCCAGCATCGGGCCGACCGCGAGTGCAGCGCTTGCCGAATTGAAGATCCCCGTAGGTATCGTGCCGATCCATCCAAAACTCGGCTACCTGACCCGCGCGATCGTCGACCACGTTGCCCGGCGCCGCCCGTAGTTGCCTATTGACACTCCTCATGACAAAACCGGGGTTCAGCCCAAAGGAAAATCTATGAACAACGCACCGTCACAAAAGACTCTGACTTTCATGGGAGCCCCCGGGTCCCCCTATACGCGCAAGATGAGAGCCGTTTTGCGCTACCGGCACATCCCCTCCCGCATGATTCAGCAGATGAGCGCCGAACATAAATCACGTCCGCAGCCTCGCATCCCGCTGCTGCCCACCTTCTACCTTCCCGATG
Source organism: Candidatus Binatia bacterium (assembly GCA_029248525.1). NCBI lineage: Bacteria > Candidatus Binatota > Binatia (SeqCode) > Binatia bacterium. The sequence goes on along the minus strand of JAQWJE010000035.1, from coordinate 136,120 downwards.
CCGAGGGAAATGAGGTCGCCGTCACGGATTCCACACCTCTGATCCGCCGGTTCGAGCAGGAGTATGCGGGCCGCAGCATCGTCCCGGACAATCCTGTTCTCGCCATGCTCAACGATATGCTCGAGGATTTCGGCGACGAATGGCTGACCAAAGCGATGTTTCATTACCGCTGGGCGTTTCAGGCCGACGTGGACAAGGCCGCATCCATCCTGCCCCGGTGGATCAAGACCAACGCCAGCGACGAGGAAGTCGCGCCACTTTCCAAATTTATCGCCGACCGGCAAATCGAGCGGCTGAGCTACGTTGGCTCCAACCCGATCACAGCCCCGGTCATCGAAGAGGGCTACCGTCGTTTTCTGAAACTCTTCTCCGCTCATCTGGCGGGCACCCCATTCCTGTTCGGCGACCGGCCCGCTTCCGCTGACTTTGCCCTCTATGGCCAACTGACCTGCCTGGTGCTCTTTGATCCGACTCCCATGGCGATCTGTGTGAAAGAAGAACCGCGGGTATATGCATGGGTCGAGCATATGGAGGACCTCAGCGGCGTCGAACCCGCCTCCGGCGATTGGGTGCAACCCGAAGCGCTCGGGCCGACTTTCCATGCCTTGCTCTGCGAGTTCGGCCGCGTCTATGCGCCGTATCTGCTGGCCAATGCCGAGGCCGTCGCCTCTGGCGCCGAGAAGGTCGAGACCACCATCGACGGCGCGGCATGGGAGCAAAACCCGTTTCCCTATCAAAAAAAATGTCTGCAGGTGCTGCGCGACAGCCGGAAATCCATGACACCGAAGGACCGCGAAGCTCTGGATCAAATCCTCTCGGGTACCGGAGCCGAGGTGATTTTCGCCGAGTAGGCCAGACCGATTTCGGGGGCGTTCCCGCGACTTGCCGGGCCTCGTCACGTGCGGCTCCGCAGGCCCGGATGCGCCCCTTTGGGACTCGGCGCAGTTTTCCTTAGTATAAGTGGCGTGAGTCACGTTGAACTTCCTTTTATTGCCGCATGTCGCCGCGAGGCAGTCCCCCATACCCCCGTCTGGCTGATGCGTCAGGCAGGCCGATACCTCCCGGAATACAGGGCGATTCGGGAAAAAATGGGCTTTCTGGACCTGTGTAAAACGCCGGAAATTGCGACCGAAGTCACCGTCCAGCCCATCGAGCGCTTCGGCATGGATGCCGCGATCCTTTTCGCCGACATTCTGCTCCCTCTCGAACCTCTGGGGCTGGGCCTCTCCTTCGAAAAGGGCGACGGACCGGCCCTCGCGCGGCCCATCCGCGATGTGGCCCATGTGCACCAGCTGCCCGAGGTCGACGTGGAGGACTCGCTTTCCTTTGTTTTCGACACCGTTCGCGGCGTGCGCGAGCGCCTCGGGGGAAAGACGGCCTTGATCGGGTTTGCCGGGGCACCCTTCACGCTCGCCTCCTATGCCATCGAAGGCGGCGGATCTCGCAACTATCTCGAAACCAAGCGCTTCATGTATTCCGAACCGGAAGCTTGGGAAGAATTGATGCGAAAATTGGTGAAAGTGACCGTCGACTACCTCAATGGTCAGGTGGCCGCCGGAGCGCAGGCCATCCAGGTATTCGACAGCTGGGTCGGACACCTGGCTCCCGAAGACTATGAGAAGGCCATCCTGCCTCATATGCGAGACCTTTTCTCGCGACTGGATCGCTCGGTTCCGACCATCTACTTCGGCACGGGAACTCCGGGAATTCTGGAGCTGATCGCCTCGGCCGGCAGTGATGTCGTCGGCGTCGACTGGCGGATTCGCATGGATGAAGCCTGGCGAAGAATCGGGCATGATCGTGCCGTGCAGGGAAACCTGGACCCTCTCCTTCTGTTCGCCCCACTCGATACCCTGCGAGCCCGGGTCAAACAGATTCTCGACGAGACCGAGGGCCGGCCCGGACATATCATGAACCTCGGCCACGGAATCCTTCCCCAGACGCCCATTGATGCCGTGCGCTGCTTTGTCGACACGGTCCATGAATTGAGCGCCAGATGATCGAGAATTCGCCCGACGAGCGCACGCACGCATGAGCAACTCGCACAGTCGCGTTCTCATTCTCGGTGGCGGCCTCTCCGGCCTCGCCGCTGCGCACCGCCTGCAGGAGTCGGCACCCGGCGAACTCGAAGTTCGTGTGCTCGAGGCGAGTCCGCATCTTGGCGGCGTGATCCGAACTGATCATATCGACGATATGCTTCTCGAGATGGGGCCGGACTCCATGATCACCGAGAAGCCATGGGCTCTGGACCTCTGTCGCCGACTGGGCATTGATCAGGACCTGATCCCGACCCAAACCCGCTTCCGGAAAACGCTCGTCGTTCGCGACGGCGCTCTCCTGCCGCTTCCCGAAGCTTTTCAGATGCTCGCGCCCGCGAAGATCCTTCCCTTCCTCCGCTCCCCGATCCTCTCCATCCCCGGCCGGTTGCGCGCCTTGCTGGATATCGTCATCCCCCGCGGTGGCCCCCCTCCAGGCGGAGACGAGACTCTCGGATCCTTTGTGCGTCGGCGATTCGGCAAGGAAATGCTGCAGCGGATGGCCCAGCCCCTCGTCGGAGGGATCTATACGGCCGATCCGGAAAAGCTCTCACTCGCCACCACTCTGCCGCGCTTTCTCGATCTCGAACGGAACCACCGCAGCGTGATCCTCGGCTTGCGGCGGCAGGCGAGCCAGCCCACCACACAGGCCGCCAGTGGTGCCCGGTTCAATCTCTTTCAGGCCCCCCGCGGCGGCATGGGATCTCTTGTCGACCGGCTCGTGGAACAATTGCCCGCCGAAACCATTCAGCGGCAAACTCGCGCAACTGGCATTCGACGCGAAGAGGATTGGGTGGTGACGACCACCGAGGGCGAGTGGCGTGCCGACGGACTGATCGTCGCCCTGCCCGCCCCGCGTGCGGCCGAAGTTCTCGACGAAATGGATCCGGCGCTCGCCGCGGACCTGGCCAGCATCCCTTACGCGTCGACCGCCGTCGCCGGACTCGCCTACAAGCGCACAGACCTCGCTCGTGATCCCGATTTCTTCGGCATCATTATTCCCGCCACCGAAGGAAGCGGGATTGTCGCGATATCGGTGCCCAGTGTGAAATTCGAGCATCGCGCACCGGACGATATGGTCACGTTGCGGGTCTTTCTCGGCGGCGCTCTGGCACCCACGCTGCTACAGAAAAGCGACGAGGAACTGTTGTCGATTGCGCACACCGAAGTGCAGAACCTCCTCGGGGCCCGGGGCGAACCCGTGCTGCAGAGGCTCGCACGATGGAACGAGTCGATGCCGCAATACCACGCCGGCCATACGCTGAAGGTCCTCGGCATCGAAGAAAAAGCTGCTCGCCACGAAAAGTTTGCACTTGCCGGTAACGCCTATCATGGTGTGGGCTTGCCAGATGCCGTCCATAGTGGGGAACAAGCAGCGGATTCTTTGCTGGCGCGCGGAATTACGGGGCGCATCATTGCCCGCAAGGACGATGCCCGATGAATCGCTTTCTGACCTTCGAGGGAGTCGAGGGATCCGGAAAGAGCACTCAGGCCGCGCAGCTTGCCCGCAAGCTCGAGGATTCGGGCTACGAAGTCGTGACGACAAGGGAGCCCGGGGGAACCGATCTTGGTCGCCAACTTCGGTCGATTCTGCTGACACCCGATGCCGTGGCCCCCGCACCCGAAACCGAATTGCTTCTCTACCTCGCAGACCGCTCCGAGCATATCGCAAAACTGATTCGACCGGCTTTGGCTCGTGGGGCCGTTGTCATCGCCGATCGCTTCTCGGATTCGACGCTGGCCTATCAGGCCTTCGGTCGAGGACTGGACCTCATAAAAGTCCGGCAGATCGACGCCTTCGCGCGCGATGGTTTGATGCCGACGCGAACCTTTCTTCTGGATCTACCCGTCGAGGAGGGGCTTGCCCGGGCCCGACAGGTCGGTCCGGCTGACCGACTCGAGCTTGAAAAAGTCGAGTTCCATAAACGGGTACGCGACGGTTTCCACCAATTGGCCGCAGAGGATGCCGCGCGCATGAAAATTTTCGATGCACGCGCACCCATCGAGGATCTCGCCTCGAAAATATCGCAGGACGTCCTTTCCTGGATTGGAGATGCCACGTGAAGCTGGCCGAAATTCTCGGACAGGAAAGGGCCACCACGCACCTCCGGCAATCGATGCAACAGGACCGACTCGCCCACGGCCTGATCTTCTCGGGCCCCCTTGGTGTCGGCAAGCGCTCCACGGCGCTTGCGCTCGCGCGCGCACTCTTCTGCACGCAAAACCCGAACGAAGGCTGCGATGGATGCGAAGACTGTCATCTCGTCGAGGCGGGTACCCACCCCAACCTTCTGATTCAGGATATGGCGCGGGCACGAGAAGAGAAGTCCACCGCCAGCCAGATCTCGATTGCGCAGATCCGGCGCCTGCGATCGGATCTCGCGCTCCAGGGAGTTCGCGGACGACGGAAGGTCGCCATCCTCGAACCAGCCGAAAAATTGACCGCGGATGCGCAAAACGCATTGCTCAAGACTCTCGAGGAACCACCCGCAGGTTGTGTGCTGATTCTGGTGTCCAACAATGCGGATGCGCTGCTCCCGACGATTCGCTCCCGATGCCAAAGGGTCCTCTTCTCTCCCCTCACGCCATCCGATATCGCAAATATTCTCGAACGGAGGGGATCCAGCACCGCGGAAGCCGAGAGCATCGCGGCGATTGCCGGCGGGAGCCTGCAGGAGGCCGAGCGGCTGTCGAGCGAGGAAAGCCAGGAACAAAGCCTTCATATCCGAAGCCGTCTGGACGAGTTACCGGGCCTGCCCCTGACCGATGTCCTCGACTTCGCCGCCGAACTCGCTTCGGGCAAGGGAGAGGAGCGCCGAGACCGGATGACGCTGCAGGGCACGATCTTCCTCGATTGGGCCCGTTCCCGCATGAAGGAAGCTGCCGATGTTGGAGATCCCGAAAGAACTCGGGCCTCTTTGCAGATTCTCAAAAGAATCCATGGTACGACCCGGGACTTGAACCATTATGCCAACGCGCAACTGACCTGGGAGAGCCTTCTCCTGGACCTGCGGCAGATGCGCGGCTAGGCCGGGAACTCCCTTGCAAGAAATCATCGAAACCAGCGAAGCACCTGAAGCCCTGCCGCCGGCAGAAATCGTCGACGTGCGCTTTCGTGTCCCCGGACGCGCCGCCACATTCCAGATCGGCGACCTGCCCTGCAAGCGAAACGTCGCGGTCGTGGTCCAGACCGAGCGCGGACCGGAACTGGGAGAGACCATCAGCGCTCCCCGCAGCAGATTCCCCAAGGAAATCGACGCCAAATTTCCGCGGGTGCTCCGCCTCGCCACCGATGAGGACCTCTCCCGCGCCGAGCATAACCACGGTCAGGAAAAAGATGCCGGGGATGTGTTTCGGCAACTCGCCCGGGAGCTGAGCCTTCCCCTGAAGCTCCTCCGGGTCGACTATCGTTTCGACGGCGGCAAGGCCGCGTTCTACTTCATGAGCACCAAAGGTCGTGTCGAGCATCGCGGACTCGCCCGCGACCTCGCGCAGAAGCTGCATACGCGCGTCGAGATGCGCCAGATCGGCGAACGCGACGAGGCGCGTCTCACCGGCGGGATGGGGCCCTGCGGACGAGAGCTTTGCTGCAGCTCCTGGCTGAAGGACTTTGCTCCGGTCTCGATCAAGCACGCCAAGGAACAAGGACTCTCCCTGAACCCCGGCAAATTGGCGGGCATGTGCGGACGACTCAAATGCTGCCTGCGCTATGAATACGATACCTATGCCGAATTGCGACGCGGCCTCCCGCGGATCGGCAAAAAAGTGAATTGCATTCATGGCGAAGGCGTGGTCACACAGCAATCCATCCTCAAACGCCAGGTCGTCGTGCGTCGATTCTCTGATGAGGTGCTTTTCGATTGCTCGCTCGAGGATCTGGTCGAGAGGAAACAGGCGACGCCCGATGCCGAGGCGACGCCGGAGGCCAAGGCAACACCTGCCGAGAGCGTCCCGGAGCCAACCCTGACGCAACCTGCCAGCAGCAAGCCCGAACCCGAAGTCAGCGAATGGGAAGCTGCCAGCACCCCCGACCCGCGCGCCCGCGAAAAAAGAAATCAGAGCGGATCGAAAAAGAGCGCTCGCCGTCGACCACGTAGACGCAAGCGCGGCGATCGAGACAAAAAGCCGAGCAAACCTTCGTGAAGAAAAACGTCTACATTTCGACTCCTCTTTACTACGTAAACGCCGAACCCCATCTGGGGTCGACCTACACCAACGTGGTCACCGATGCGTGGGCGCGCTTCCACCGGCAACGCAACCGCGACACCTTCTTCCAGACCGGCACCGATGAGCACGGCGAAAAAATCGTCGAGGCCGCCGAGGCAGCCGGCCGCTCACCAAAGGAGTTCGTCGACGAGGTCAGTGCGAAGTTCCGATCGGTCTGGGACTCCTGCGGGATCGGCTACGACCATTTCATCCGCACCTCGGACGCCGATCATATCGCCTACGTGCAGGAGATCCTGTCCCAGATCCACGAGCAGGGCGATATCTATTTCGACGAGTACAAGGGACTCTATTGCGTCGGTTGCGAGCGCCTCTACACCGAGAAGGAATTGGAAGACGGGCTGTGCCCCCAGCACCGCACCGAACCCGTAGAGCGCTCCGAGCCAAATTACTTCTTCCGCATGTCGAAGTACCAGGAAAAAATCCTCGATCACCTGGAAAAGAACCCTGACTTCATTCGTCCCGAAGGCTACCGCAACGAAGCGCTGGCGATGCTGCGCGAACCCCTCGGCGATCTCTGCATCTCACGCCCCAAGGATCGATTGACCTGGGGGATCGAACTGCCCTTTGACAAGAACTACGTCTGTTATGTGTGGTTCGACGCCCTGCTCAATTACACCAGCGGGCCGGCGTCCCTTGGACGCGAAGAAGAAATCTGGTCCGGTGCGCAGCATTTTATCGGCAAGGATATCCTGAAACCGCACGCGGTTTTCTGGCCAACGATTCTGCTCGCCGCGGGACGCCCCCTCTACCAACACCTCAATGTCCACGGCTTCTGGTCCAGCGGGGGCCAGAAAATGTCCAAGAGCCTGGGCAATGTCGTGGCACCTCTCGAGATGCGCGACCGCTACGGGATGGACGGGCTGCGCTACTTCATGCTGCGCGATATGGCCTTCGGGCAGGATGCCGATTTTACCGAAGAGGCCATGATCACCCGCCTCAATGCCGACCTCGCCAATGGCATCGGCAATCTCGCCAGTCGCACGCTCGCGATGACCAAGAAATATTTCGGCAGCGAGGTGCAGAGCATCGAGCCGTCCGAGCCCATCGATCACGACCTCGCGGCCGCCTATGCAACCGCCCGCAATGAGCTCGATTCTCAGATCGAGGTATTGGCGTTCCATCGCGGGCTTGAAGCTCTGTGGCGCGGGATCGATGCGGCCAACAAATATGTCGTCGAGACAGCGCCTTTCAAACTGGCCAAGGACGAGACCCAGACCGCCCGGGTCGGTGCCATTCTGCATAACTGTCTGGAGTCCATCCGCGTGGCCGGGCAACTGATCGCCCCCTTCATGCCCGAGGCCTCCGAAAGACTGCGCGAAGCGCTCCATCTGGAGCCGTCGGTCTGGGACAATCTCGATACTCCCTGGGGCGAAGCCTTCCCCGAGGGGCACGTCATCGAGCCGAGTCTCGCGCTCTTCCCGCGGATTGAAAAAAAGTCCTGAACGCGACCCGCCACCTTCAGAGAATCCACCCCAAAAGAAAGAAGCCCGGCGACAATCGTCGCCGGGCTTTCTCTCGCTGCGGGTGCAGCGTTTAATATTTGGGAGTTTTGGGTAGGCCTAGTGATTCACACAACACCTATCATCTAGGTTCGTCATCCAAGTAGCGGGCGGGGCGACCTGGGCGATCAACCCTGATCGACACCGGCTACTTATCAACATCATACATTGTATCGACTTTGTCAGTCGCGCTGGCAAAGGTGTCCGCCGGGTTACCCACAAAGATTCCGCCGCGAACCTCCGGGGTCAGTTCCGATTTTCCGGCAACCGCCGACGAATCATAAGCATCGACTGAGATCGTGCAGGTGCAACCACACACGCCTTCGCCAAACGCATCCACTTCGTAGCGAGGGTAGAGGACCGGACGCTTGCCACACTGCTTGCGGTACTTCCGAGCCTCGCCCACAAAGACCTCGGCACTGTCGCTCAGCAACTGATACCGCGCCTTCATCGGGACATTGTCCGGATTCGGAAGCTGACTGCAGGCGACCGCACAACCGCGCGGCATACCCGAACACTGCGAAGAGAGGTCCGAACGGACCGACTCACGGGCGTTCTTCACCAGCTTCTTCTTGGGCGAAATCATTGAACAGATGTCCTCGGTCAGTTCGCCTTCCACCAAACGATCGAATCGCATCAGCGATGTCGTCGTGGTCGAATCCACCGTCTTGCCGATGGAATACTCACCGGCGCGCGCCGAGGTGGCACCGCCCGCCAGGAGCAGAATGCACAGGGCGATGGCCGGCAAGAGGGCCTTTTTCAGAGTGGTCGGGAAGGATCCGGCGGCTAGCTTCGTGTTGTTGATAAAACGTTTCATGATGATCTCCTTGGTTGCTGTTGCGCTGAGGGTTTCGGGTCCGACACCGTTGCTCGCTGGGGCCCGCTCGTTTGCCTGTCCTCATTCATCGCAAGCCCCGTGCCGTGACATGGCCTGCCGTCGCTGCTTGGTGGTAGGGCCCTTGCCTGCTCGAAACTGTGAAAAGTCCTGCAAATACTCGGGTTTTCAGATCCCGGAGGCCATGGCGCCGGCCCGGCTCGATCGGGGCAGCCGCGACTCAAGTGGCTCTCGGTGTTGCCATCGGTGGGCGGCACCGCGTCCGGGTGTTGGCAGCTGCGGCCCTTGACGCAGACCACCGGATTCGGGCAACGTGCGAGGATCGATGGACCCGAGTTCTCCCCATCCGGACCGCCGCCAAAGGCGAGCCACTGTTGTTTTCGCGGATATTTCGGGATTCACCCGACTCGCCGAACGACTCGACCCCGAACGCCTGCTGGAGCTGACCGAGGCCTGTCAGGCCGCCATGGAGCGGGCCACTGTGGACGCCGGTGGCACGATCGACAAATTCATCGGCGATGCCGTCATGGCCCTGTTCGGGGCCGAGCACGGGCTGGAAGATACCGCCGGCCGGGCGGTCGCCGCAACACTGGCCATGCACGCATCCGTCGATGCGATCATCCGGGAATTCGATCTGCCCCGGAGCGTCGGCCTGCACATCGGGATCGATACCGGCAGCATGATTGCGGGCCATATGGGCGGGGACGAACGCAAGGACTTTACCGTCCTCGGCGACGTGGTGAACGTCGCCGGCAGGCTGCAGGGCAAGGCAACTGTCGGCGAAACGCTGGTGGGTGCTGCCACCTACCGCGAAACACTCGGGCGCTATGCCTTTCAATCACTCGGCGCGTTGGAACTGAAAGGGCGCGATCAGCCCGTGGAGGCATACGCCGTCCTCGGGGTTGCCGCCTCGGCCCAGGAAAGCCTTGCCGTCCTGCCCCTTCTCGGCCGCAGCCATGAGATCGCGACCTTCCGGGCAGCACTCGAAAATCTCCCCACAAAAGGCGGCGTTCTATGGCTGGAAGGAGAGCCCGGCATCGGCAAATCCCGGCTACTGACCGAGTGGGTCCAGCTGGCCGGGGAACAAGGCGTGCGTTGCGCCACAGGGCGCGCCGAGACCACCGGGCGCCTGCGTACGCTGCGGGCTGTGGCCGAATTGCTCGAAGAACTCTTTGGTACCGGCGGCGGTACGGAGGACGATCAAGCCACGAGTCTTTTGCGCGATGCGCTGGGCGAAGCCGGCCTACCCACAAACGACCGCACCGAGGCACTCTTGCTGCGCCTGCTGGGCCAACCGCTCAATTCGGCGCAAACCGCATCGGTCCAGGATCTCGAAGCCGATGTCCGGCGCGCACTGCAGCAAAAGGCTCTGGCTGACCTGCTGGTGGGACTCTCGGAGCGCGAGCCTCTGGTGCTCTGTTTTGAAGACGTCCATTGGCTCGACACCTCGACCCGCCGGGTACTCGAAGATCTGTTCTGGATCACACGCGAACATCGAGTGCTCTTTATCCTCACCACACGCCCGGACTTTCCCGAGACCGCCGGCGCACTCGCCACCGCCCTGCAATCGACCGATGGCGTCGAGACCATCAAGCTCCGTCTCGGCCCGCTGGATCCGGCCCAGTCGCGCGAAGTTCTGCTGCAGGCACTCGGCGCCAGAAGCCTGCCGGCAGAACTGCGCGCACAGATCGGCGAACGCGCCGGCGGCAACCCCTTCTATCTGGAGGAAATCGCCCGAACGCTGCGGGATGTCGAGGCGGTACGCGTCATCGATGGCCGCACCGAGTTCAACGCCGGCGTGGGCGAGCTTCCGCTGCCCGGCACGGTTGAAGAAACGATCATGGCACGTGTCGACCGACTCGCGCCGCCCGCGCGTGAGCTTCTGGAATTTGCGTCTGTGCTGGGACGCGTCGCACCCCTGCGGCTCCTGCAACAAGCCGCGCCTGAGCATCTGGATACCGCGACGATCCTGGACGAACTTGTGGCGCGCGATATTCTGCGCCTGCGGCGCGGCGAGCAAAACCGCGAGGCCGAGTTCCGCTTCACGCACGCGCTGGTGCAGGAGGCCACCTATCGCGGCATGCTGGCTTCGCGGCGAAAGCAGCTCCACGGCAAGCTGGCCGAAGCAATCGCGGCGAACTTCTCGACAGAAAACCTGATCGGCTATGAAGCGCTGCTGGCCATGCACTACCTGGCAGCCGGCCTGCCTACCCAAGCGCAGCCACACCTGATTGCTGCCGGAGACGCCGCTGCTGCAAACGCAGCTTCGGCGGAGGCTCTGGAATATTTCGAGTCCGCTTATCGTATCCGCGAGGAATCTCGATCGGACGGCAAAATGTCGGAAGACGGCGGCTTGCTGGAGCGCCGACTGGCGATCTCTCTTCTGCACGCAGGCTACCATGAACGGGCCAGGCCATTTTTCGACGCAGCCGCGGCCGGACTTGGCGAAACACGCCGCTGGACGACTCCGCGACAGGCACAATTCTATCTGGTGGCCGACGTGGCACGGATCTTCTTCCGCGTCTTTGTCCTGCGAGGGAAAATGTCTCGTCGCCCCGCAGACCAGGAAATGCGGGAGCGGCTGGACCTGCTCTACGAACGTGCGCGAGCCGAGTCGATCGCGGACCCCGAACACTTCCTCTACGACTCGATGCGACTGACCGCTCTGGTCACCAGCGTCGATCCGGGGTCCGTCAAACAGAGCTTCTCTCTGTACGCGGGGGCCGCTCTTCTCTTTGCCTATTCCGGGCTGTCTTTCGGGATCAGTCGACAATTTGCAGCGATTGCCGGTGATCTGGTCCACGAATCCAACCCTGATGATGTCTTTACCTACCGCTTGATGCTCTTCATGACCGATTATTTCGAGGGCAATTGGAAAATCGACCACGGCATCGATGAAGAACTCATCGAAAGGGTTCTGGCGACCGGACGCTTGTGGGACGTCGACACCTTCCTCTGCATCGACCATATCAAAGCCATCGAGGAAGGCGATTTTCCGCGCGCGGGCCGTCGCCGGAAGCAGATTCGCAATTTGCTGGAAGCCTATGGCTACCGATTCTCTGCCACTACCCGCGATGCTCTGGAGGTCTACGCATATAGCGGTGAAAGGCGTTGGGACGAGGCCCTGCAGGCGGTCGAGGTCTACAAGAGATCCCCGATGCCGATGCTCAACCTTCTGGCCGCGGGACTCGAAGGACGCATTCTTGTCGAAATGCAGGACTGGGTGCGACTGGGCACCGTGCTGGAGACCGGTCGCCGACTGGAAAATGAAGTCGGTCGCGTGACTCCGTTTCATGGATCCGATCTGGCGATCGCACGACAGGCCGCAGCGATGCAGGAATATCAGGTCGCCATCCAGACATCGCAAGGCACGCGGGCGGCGCGGCGAAAGGCAGAGCATGCTGCCGGGGAAGCGGCCGGGATGGCCCAGCGCATGGCGTCCATCCGCGTGCCCAACCTCAGGCTTGCGGCACGACTGGCCGAACTGAACGGGCAGGACCAGAAGGCCGCGCAGCTCCTGCAAGAGGCGCAACAGCAAGCCGAAACTCTCGGCCAGCGCCGCGAATTGGTCGTGCTTGACGGGGGAAGTCCTTGAGCCGTCTTGCCGGGGCAGGCATGGTTGCCCTTTCTGCCCTCCTCTATGCCGCCGCCTTTCCCCCCACTTCGTTTCCGTTTCTGATCTGGATCGGGCTGGCACCGCTTCTGGCCGTGCTCGGCCGATGCCGAACGGCCCGGCAGGCCGGCGCAATCGGAGCCGTTTGGGCTCTGGTGATGACCCTTTTTGTCGGCCGCTGCCTGCCGCCTGCCGTCGAGATCTTTCACGAGCAATCCCTTCTTGCCGGGTGGCTTCTTCTCGCGGGTGCAGGGTTGCTCACCGCCGTTCCGCAATACGCCCTGTTTGCCGTGGTCTTCCGCGCGCTGGCGGTTCGCTATAGAGCGGGGCTGCCCATTCTGGCCGGGGCCGCGTGGGCTGCGGCCGAATGGGCGCGTGTGGAGCTGCCTCCCGGAAACCCCTGGGCGATCGCGGGTCTGGCGACGGTGGACATGAGCGAACTCGCCGGCATGGCACGCGTAACCGGCGTCTACGGACTCTCCTTTTTGGTGGCGGCCACCAACACGGCGCTAGTCCTGCTGGTCGGAGACGCCCTGTCGAGCGCGGGGTTGCACCGCAACTTCCCCGCACCGGAAAGCAAGGCAAGTCGAACGACCCGCAGACCCGCTGCGATCATCGCCGCCATTGCGGCGACCTTCCTGGTGGCCTTTGCCCTTGGGAGAGGCTCGCGCCCGGCCAAACCAGAGGCGGCGCCGCGCACCATCGCGATCGTGCAACCCGCATTGCCGCCGGATCGTGCGAGAGCCCCCGACGACCACCGGCGACGGCTTCAGAACCACCTGGACCTGACTGCAATCGCTGTCGAGGAGAGCCAGCCGGATGTGGTCGTCTGGCCGGAATCCTCACTCGGTTTCTTTCTCGAACAGGATGGACCGTGGCGCAACGATCTTCAGCTCCGCGCACCGCTGGCCGGTGCCGAGCTGGTCGCCGGTGGACCCCGCCTGCTGGATTCCGGCGGGGTGGCCAACAGCCTCTTCCTGCTCGGCCCGGGACAATGGCCCGCTGCCACCTATGACAAACAGGTGCTATTGCCGCTGGGGGAATGGTTCCCGGTCAACTCCAGCGCCCTGCTTCGCCGCGACCTTGGTGCGGCCCCGCAGACGTATGCAACAGGGATCAAAAACGGCTTGCTACCGACCACCGCGGGCCAGATGGGCCCGGCCATTTGTAACGAAATCATGGTGCCGGGGATCCTGCGCGCACATATAAACAACGGTGCAGGATTGCTGCTCAACCCGGCGAACGACGCCTGGTTTCCTCACAGCGGATGTCCCCTGGGACTTTTCCAGATCGCACGCATGCGAGCGATCGAGCACGGCCGATGGCTGGTACGCGCTTCTTCCTCCGGGCCGTCAGCCATCATCGACCCATCCGGTCAGATCGTGGCGCAGGTGCCCATCGGAGAGCCCGGGTGGGCAGGTGCCGCAGTCCCCGAAGTTCGGGAGAAAACATTCTACTCGCGATGGGGAGATCTATTTGGGGCCGGCAGCTTGCTGGTCGTCCTGCTGGCACTTTGGCGGCGCCCTTTCCCCACGGTCGAACGCTCGAACCCCTACCGCTAGCTGCCGCTGACTCCCAATTCCTTGATCTTCTTTTGCAGGCCGACCCGCGAGAGCCCCAGAGCTTCCGCAGTATGGGTGATGTTCCCGTCGTTTTCCTCGAGCACCCCGTGAATGAAATCGGCTTCGAATTGCGCACGCGCCTTGCGCAAATCCGTTGTCGTCAAAGGCGTATGGACGGTTGCCCCGGTTCCGCTGCCAGCGGCTCGCAAACGGTTCGAGAAATGTTCCGCGCCGATCCGGCCCGCAGCCCCCACCAAGGCGAAGGCCCGCTCCAGCTCGTTTTCCAATTCGCGGACATTGCCCGGCCAGTTATAGCCCTCGAGCAACTGCAACCCGTCTTCGGCCAGGCTCGGTGGCGTGCGGCCATAGCGCTCCCCGATACGCACCAACAAATGATGGGCGAGCCCACCGATATCGTCCTTGCGCTCGCGCAGCGAAGGAAGAGCCACCGGGAATGTCGCCAGCCGGTAGTAGAGATCCTCCCGAAATCGGCCTTCCCGAATCTCGTCTTCCAGATTTCGGTTGGTCGCCGATACGATGCGCGTATTGATCCGGCGAGGGCGATGGTCCCCCACCGGCACGACCTCGCCTTCCTGCAGGACGCGTAGCAATTTGGCCTGCATTTCGGCCGGCATCTCGCCGACTTCGTCAAGAAAGAGCGTTCCGCCGTCAGCCGCCTCAAAGGCGCCGACTCGGTCACGTATCGCTCCGGTAAACGCCCCCTTCTTGTGACCGAAGAGTTCGCTCTCCAGCAGGTTCTCGGGGAGTGCCGCGGTATTGATTGCAATAAAGGGCTTGCTCGACCGCGGGCCGACGTCGTGCAGGCCGCGCGCGGCCAGCTCCTTGCCGGTTCCCGTTTCTCCGTAGATCAGCACCGAGATGGGAACATCGGCAGCACTCCCCAGCAGGGCGAAGGTCTCCTTCATCGCCTTGCTTTCCCCCAAAAGCGCCCCAAACCCGCCGGACTCGTGAGCACGAATCCGTTTTTCGGACGCCAATTCGTTGGCCAGACGATCGCGGTCCTGCTGCAATTCCTCGGTCAGGTACGTATTTTCGATCGCCACGCTGATGATGCCCGCCAGAGCCTCCAGCAATTCCAGATCCTCATCGGAAAACGGCCGGCCATCGCGATGATTGACGATCTCGATCACCCCGATGGTCCAGTCGCGACTGGTCAAGGGAGCCCCGATCAAACTCTCGGTTACCTGACCTGCGATCACCTCGGCGGGCCGCACGACATCCGGATTCGAGGTGGCATCATCCACCCGGATCGCCTTGCCCTCACGCAAGATCGCCCCGGCCACACCCACGCCGTCATCGAGTCGCAATGCCGAAAGGCGCTCGACAACCTCAGGATTATCGGAGGCGACATACGGAAAATACAGCTCGTTCGCGTCGGCATCATGCAATAGAAGCGAGGCCCCCTCGGCGTCAAAAACCTCCCGGCAACGCTCGATAATCACCTTGCTCAACTCGTGCAGATCCATACGGGAACTGAACGCCAGACCAAGCTCGTACAGGATGCGGTAGCGATCGGGATTGCGACTCATCGTTCTCGGGTGACCTCCGGCGACCCGCTCTGACCTACCACGAGGACCCACAGATCCAAACCTCTGAAAACAGGACTTTTTCAGGGCCACCCGTGGAATCAGGAAGGGTAAACTTTCCTAGCGCCCGGGCTCAGACTCAAGGTAGTCTGCCATAGGGCACCACACGTTCGCGGCGAGCACCCGTGCCGGTGCCAGATCACTAAATGAGTCCATGAACCGCAACCCCAAGGGAATTCTCGTAAAAATGATCCAGATCGAACAACGACAGTCACCCGCCACGCAAAACGGTAGCCGCTTGCGAAGTCGTAGGGGCTGGATGGTTCTCATGATCAGCATCGCTGCGGGCAGCCTTTTCAATCCGCGAGCTGCCGATGCTGCTTGCGAGGTGATCCCGGGGGTTCAAATGCTGTTCGGTGGCGCGGAAGGCAGCGCCAACCAGCCCTTCGCCGCGCCCGGCGAGATCGTGGAGCTCACGCCGCCGGTCTGCACCACCCAAGGCGGCGACTTTGCCGAAAACGCCACCGGGGGAGATCATGTGGTCACGCTGGCGATCACCGCCTATCCGAGCACCTCGACAACCGAACTTGTCACGATTCAGGCATCCTGCCCCTCCAGCAAACTCTCGGTCTGCAGCGGAAAGACCGTCACCTGTATCGAGAGGGGCAGTGGCGATTCGCTGGCCCTGTCGATTAGTGCCGCCGGCGACGGCAGCAACCGGGCCCTGCTCGTCCAATGGCCCGAAGAAAATGAGCTACCCAATCCGGTAGGCCCCGCACGAATCGCCGTCCGGGATCTGACGACTGGCACCGATGGTGTGGAATGCTCGTTGGGGGATGCCCCAAGCGTGAGTTATCATTCGATCTGTAAAGAAATCGCTGACGGCAGCGAGCCACCGATTGTCTGTATCGACCGATTGATTGATCCGGCAGAGAGTGCCTGCGCGGCGTCTCCGGCAGAATATGCCATCTTCCCCACCTTTGTCGCCTTGCCGGAAGCTCTGGACTTCCGAGAGTCATGCTTCAGCGGCGAGGTCTGCGATCCGATCGAAACAGAGATTCGAATGGCGGCCGACGAAAATGGCAACTTGCTGTTGCCCGTCGACTGGACCGGCGTGCTGCAGCAAACTTCATCGCTGCCCATCCCGCGCCTGATCAGCGGCCGGGTCCGGGCCCCCTTCCCGATCAATCTCGCAAGCGACGTCTTCGTCAGCTCCTGGACGCCCTCGGGGCGCGAACTGCCACCCGTATTCGAGCCAGCGATTGCCGACTCGGCCGGGGATGTATTCGAACTCTTTGGCACAACCGACGCCACAGCCTCGGTGCTGCGGCTCGCACGAAGACACGGCACCTGCGATGGCGGCGAAAATGCCGGCGAACTCTGCGAATTCGGTGGCAGCGCGGCGGACTGTCCCGCGGGTACTTGCATGAAGAGCTGCGTGGACGACCCCGCCACCACCTGCACGGAGGATGCGGATTGTATCGCCCCAGGCGACGTGTGTGGGTCCAATTACGACCCGGTGCTCGCCGTGGCCGCCGGTGTGGTCGGCCTGCAGCGGGAAGTCGGCTCCTCGGGTGGATCCATGCGCCGACGTACCTCCCGCGCGGCGAACTCTGCCGCAGGGTTTTGTCAGGCCGAGATCGATGAGGTCGGCTGCGATGAGACCGCCGACTGCCCCGCTGGCATCGGTGAGGACCTGTGTGTGCGCTGGGCGATGGAGGCCAACGATCTGGTCGACTTTGCCGGCGCCCTCGAAAGTGATTCGGCACGTACATTTATCGTCCGCGAAGGAGTCAACCTGGTCGACCTCAATGGCGACGGCGATACCATCGACCCGATTATCGTCTTTCGCGATCGAGGCACCGGTCTGGGCCAGCAACTCGGCGTCTCGGCGACCTGCAGCGATGATGGTGAATTTGACGCGACCGCCGAAGGACGCGCGGTCACCATGGTGCGCCGCGGCGGCTACCGCAGCCCGGCGGTCGCTCTCGACGGCGACCGAATGGCCTTTCTGCAGGACGAGGAGAAGACCGACGCCGCCGGCAGCGGATTTCCTTCCGAACAATATTGCGATCTGAATGGTGATCTGGACGGCATGGACTCGGTCCTCCGCGTCTTTGAGATCGGCAACACCGCCGAGGGTGGCGCCGTCTCGATCGCTGGTCTGTCGTCCCGCGCCGTGGACCCAGCTCCCGTGATCGATGGACAGAGCATTGCCTTTCGCGGGGACCTGCTTTTCTTCCGCACCATTGAATCGGGTAGTGCGGGATTTGCCAAAGATACCGCCAACGCCGTCCCGCCCCCCCCTGCGCCGCAACTGCCTCCATTTTTTGGAACGCCTCGAGACGCAGCGATCTCGGGCGACGGGACCTCGTTTGCATGGATTTCCTCCCATCCATCCGGCGTCGGATCTCCTTACGAGGACTTCACCCACGTGATCTTTCGCCAGGGACTGACAGGATTTCTGGAGATCCTGAGCTACGCTGGCTCCGGAGACCCGGCGGACGACGACGCCGAAAGCCCGGCCCTGAACAAGGACGGTTCCGTGCGTGCGTTTGCTTCGGGTTCGACCGAATTGCTGCCAGGTGCAACCACAAACACCTCGCGCATTTTTGTGCATACCACGGCCGACCGACTCGAGTTCATCGATGCCGGCCGCGCCCCGAAACTCTCGGATGATGGCCGCTACGTCGCCTACCTCAACGGATCGCGAGCCATCGTGCACGACCGCACCCTCAACCAAACCCATTGGCAGAGCGACTCTCTCGGCCTCGGCCTGACAGCGGTCATGAAAGAGGTCGCGATTTCCGGGAACGGACAATTCGTTGCGCTGGTCGAAGAAGCCAGACCCGGGGAGGGTATCTTCTGGGATCGCGTACGCGTCCATGACATCGCGACGAATACAACCATGACGGCCACCAACAACGCCGAGGGGGAAGCCGGCAATGGTCCCGCCTCCAGTGTCTCGATTTCGGCTGACGGTCAGCGAGTCGCGTTTCAGATCGAGGCATCCAACATGGATTCGGCTGGCGTCCCCGGCGTCTTTGTCACCGACACGCAAACCGGAACCACACAGCGCGCCAGCGTGATCGATGCCACCGCTATCCCGATGCCCCCACCGACTCTGAATCCGGTGATCTCCGCAGACGGGCGCATGGTCGTCTTTGGCACCTTAGAGTCCGGGATTCTGCCGCCGGACCGAGCCCTAAACGATACCGGCGGGTTCGGAGAATGGATCCGCCACGATCTGGAAACCGGACAAACCCGCTCGATCGCGTGGGCTACCTATGCAATCACCGACCCGGGTGGTCGCCCGGCGCTGACCGCGGATGGCCGCACGCTGTTGTACCCGAAGCATGCGGATCTGTCGCTGCGCGGAACAGGCGCCTTTGACCCGATCTACGACATCGACGGCGACGACACTTCCGGCACGATTCTGGAAGTGGTCGATTTCGGTGCGCTCATTCCCGAAGTCACCCCCATCTGCGTGGCTACCGCCGTCGCACCCTTTACCGGGGGAGCCGCTTTCCTGCGGCCAGAGAACACCGGTCTCGCCGGCATATGCCCGGGAGTTGGGGATCTGAACACCGACGGCGACACCGACGACGAGGTCGCCTATCTCTGGAGCGCGGTCGGAGGTCCGCAAAACCTTGGCGTGGCCGCGACACGCATTGTGGCGACAGACTCGATGGTCGCCGCGCTGGTTTCCGAACAGGGCGATGGCACCGACCATGATGGCGACGACCTGCTGGAGAGCCAGGTCCTCATGCTTCGCGCATCCGACGGAAGTGGTGGCTGGTGGAACTCCCGACGCGATACGATCGAAGTGGCGGTTGCAGGTAATTTAGCCGGGTTCACTTCTCGGGTCGGCGGAACCAACGTGGTTGCGTCCGCCAACTTTGGAGCAGGCAGCCCCGGCGTCACAGTGAACATGGAGGGCTTCGCCGGAACCGATCTCGTGCTCGGCGAACGCAGTATCTGTCCGAACGGCGCATGGGTGCAACCGCTGGCCTTCCGCGTGCCCGAGTCCGGCAATGACCTCAATAGCGACGGGGACCAGAGCGACGAGGTTCTGGTGGTCTGGGATCTCGAATCCGGAGCACTGATATCCTCGGGCCAATCCGCCCGCCCGTGCCCCGAGGCCGCGTGCGACCCGCGCTTCCCCCATCGGGTCGAGGGAACCTCGGTCCGCTTCATCACTCTGGAGACCGATGAAGCGGGCGCGGGAACCAACGGTGGCACCGACATCGACGGAGATTGTCGGGATAACGGCCTCGTCGTTCAGGTTCTGGATCTCTGTGCTGCACTCGAAGGCGGCGGTGGCGGTTCTCTTATCAATGCCGAGCCGGCAAGGTTGGGCACCTCCACCGGCAACGCGCTGGTGGATCCTCTGGTGGAAATCGACGAGAGCTTCGTGCGATCCATTTCCGCCGGCCGTTGCGTGATCCTCGACAACACCGAGTCGCCGGTTGTCTGCACCGAGGACGGCAACGAGTGCGACGCGCTGGGGCCCAGATCCATCTGCGACGTCGCCACAGCAACGTGTGTGCTGCGGGTTCCCGCCGGCTGCGTCCCTCCCGACCCGAACGAACCCGGTCAATCCGATCGATGCCCGGCCGAGACCGTTTGCGAAACCGGGGTCTGCGCCCCGCTGACTGTGCCTTGCACCGACAACGGCGACTGCACGGCCGTAGCCCCCGCGACCTGCCAATCCGGCATCTGCACGACGAGCACCACCACCTGCGATGACGACGGCGACTGCGCGGGCACCGAAGCATGCTTCGGTATCGAGGTCGACAGCAGCGGCATCGCCGTTGCCGGTTCCGGCATCTGCGGACCATCGCTGAAATCCTGCAGCGAGGATGCAGAATGCGCAACAGGCACGACCTGCATTGCCGGCGCCTGTGTGAGTGCCCCGACCGTATTATGCGCCGGTAGCGACGATTGCTCGGGGATTCAGTTCTGTCGTGAAGGCACAAGCGTCACCGCGGTGCGACCGCAAATACAAGACCGCGATGGAGATGGGGTGCCCGACGACACCGACAACTGCCCCGATCTATTCGATCCCTGGCAGGAATCCGGGGATTGCGATGGCGACTGCATTCCGAACCGCTGTGACGACGACCCCTGCCCCACCCCGCAACCCACCCCCACACCGACGCCATCGCCAACGCCTTCGCCTGTCTGCGGCAACGGGACGATCGAGTCAGGAGAGCAATGTGACGATGGCGCCGCCAATGGCGACGGGGCCACCTGCTGCGACACTGATTGTTCCTACAAAGCCGACGGTCCTGCCAGCTGCGACGGAGAAGCGTGCACCAATGACACCTGCACCGCGGGTGTCTGCGAGACCACGTGCCGCACCGGAGAAGCATGTTCGATCTGTGGTGGCACCTGCTCGAGCGCATCGGGCTGCGAGTGCATCTTCTAGCGAGAGGCACGTCCTGACAGATGTACACGCCGCGAAGCTTTCAGATGGAGGAGTCGGCAATCCCCGGATTCCTGACACAGAATCCGTTCGGCCAGTTGTTGATTGCGCGCGGCGACGGAAAATCTTCTGCCGACAAAACGGCCGCGGGGCTCGACCGCAATACGGGCTCTGGTTTTCCCGAAAACGGGATCGAGATCGGCTTGGCCCCGTTTATCCTCCAGAAAGGAAGTCCGAGCCCGGCGCATCTGCTCGGGCATATCGCGCGGGCCAGCCCTCTGGCACGGTCGCTGGCAACAGGCATTGAGGCGAGCGTTTTCTTTCTGGGCCCGCACGCCTACGTATCGCCGAACAACTACCTTTCAACGGGGTTGGTCCCGACCTGGAACTATCAGGCCGTTCTGGCCGAGGGCGCCCTCTCGGTGATCCACGACCACGACCAGCTCCGCGAGATCCTCGATAGAACCACTCAGCTGCTGGAAGGCGATAGCATCGATGCCTGGCGACCGGATTGGTCCGAGCCAGCGATGGAAAACCTGCTGTCCTCGATCGTCGGTATCGATCTGGAAGTCCGTCGATGGTCGGGCAAGGAAAAACTCTCGCAAAATCGATCCGACGACGACTACAACCGGCTCCGGAAGAACTTCGCAAACTCATCGGATGGACAGGCCCGATCTCTTGCCGCAGCGATGCCCGAAAGAACAGCCCCCTCCCAGCCCGGTCGCCCACGAAGGAGCTGACTAGCGGCGCCCGAACCTGTGTGGGGCGGGCGGTGCCATGCCTTTGACCGGATGCGCGAGGTAGGGGGCCTCGAGAAGGCGGCGCTCTTCTTGGGATAGCTCGATTTCGACCGCGGCCACGGCATCCTCGAGGTGTTCCATCCGTGTCGCCCCCACGATCGGGGCCGCGACGACGGGATTGCCCAGCAGCCAGGCGTGCGCGATCTGGGCGGGCTTCACGCCGCGCTCTGCGGCCAGAGCGCAGACGGCTTCGACAACATCCCAATCCGAGGGCTGGTCATAGAGAACCTGATCGAGACCGTCGGATGCCGATCGAACGGTCGAGTCGTCGCCTAATTTTTTACGAGTGCCAGCGAGCATGCCACGCGCGAGCGGCGACCAGGGGATCGAGCGAATGCCTTCGGTCTCGCAAAGCGGCAGCATCTCGCGTTCTTCCTCGCGGTAGACGAGATTATAGTGATTCTGCATGGTGACGAAACGGGCCAATCCGTTGGCGTCCGAGAAGGCGAGCGCCTTCATGAACTCCCAGGCATAGAGCGAGCTCGCACCGATGTAGCGCACCTTGCCTTGTTGCACGAGAGAGTCCAGGGCGCGCATCGTCTCGCTGATCGAGGTGCGGGGATCGAGTCGATGGATCTGCAGCAAATCGATCTCGTCCACACCGAGCCGTCGCAGGCTGTCCTCGCAACTTTGCTGGATATGCTTGCGCGAAAGTCCTCCCATATTCGGTTTGTCGTTCATGGGAAAGAAGACTTTCGTGGCGATGACCACCTCATCGCGTCGAGCGTATTTCTTGAGCCATCGCCCCGTGACTTCCTCACTGCGACCCATCGAGTACATATCGGCGGTATCGAAGAAGTTGATGCCCGCCTCGACCGCACGCCGAAAGAATGGCTCGGAGGCTTCCTCGTCCAAAACCCAGGGGCGCCACGCCGGGTCCCCATAACTCATGCACCCCAGACAGATGCGGGAGACCTGCACGCCCGTTTCACCAAGATACGTATACTTCATCAAGGAACCTCGTAGATCTTTGCGGCCGCGCTCTGCTCGGCCCAACGCTCGGCATCCGCGGTAATCCATTGCTCGAGATCACCGGGCGCTGATGCGGGATCATCGACCCATTCCCGCAGCCGCGGCCCGCCGGCGATCACATCGATCGCGAGGCGACCGGTGACGTATTCGTAGGGAAAATCACGCCAGAGATCATAATCGGGGTGGAGATTCCGAATCGATTTGAAAGCCAACGCGATCAATTTGAAGGGGGAGAACCTGTGGTGATCATAGAATGGACCATCGACGTGAATCTGCATCGCGGCACAGAGTTCTCCCGCATATTTGTGAAACGTCGGCTCAAAAAATGCCGGACGAATCCGGCAACCGGCCAGCCACTGCGGCGCGAGTCGCTCCATCTCGCCGAGAATGGCGGGAATATCCAGATCCGGCGCTCCCAGGCCTTCAAGCGGGCGGGTGGTGCCGCGCCCTTCCGATAGAGTCGTGCCTTCCAGCAGAACGGTGCCCGGGTAACAGCGCGCCATGGAAACATTCGGTGCGTTGGGGCTCGGGTTCACCCAGCTCAACTGGCTGTCCGGCCAGCCGTATCCCGGCCCCTCGTGCGGAGCCCACCCTTCCATCGCCACGATATGCAGGTCGGTCGATAGAGAGAAATGTTCCGCATACCAGCGCGCCAGTTCGCCAAGCGTCAGCCCGTGACGCATCGGGAAGGTCGCTGCACCGACAAAACTCTCGTGGCCGGGCTGCAGCGAAAGTCCGCCCACGGGGCGACCGATCGGATTGGGGCGATCGAGAACAATCACGGTCTGACCGGCACCTGCGGCCGCTTCCAGAACATAGAGAAGCGTGGTCGCAAAGGTATAGATGCGGCAGCCGAGATCCTGCAGATCCACGAGCAGAACATCGAAGTTTGCCAACATCTCGGGCGTCGGTCGCCGCGTCTCACCATACAAGCTGAACACGGGAATACCGAGCCGCGGATCAATCGTATCCGCCGTCTCGATCATATTGTCCTGCTTCTCACCGCGCATGCCGTGCTGCGGTCCCAAAGCGGCGGTCACCTGAAGCCCTTCCAACGAAACCAGGGCATCCAGCGAATGCGTCAAATCCGATGTGACCGAAGCCGGGTGCCCCAACAAGGCGACCCGACGCCCCCTGCATGCGCTCCGCAATTTCGGGTCGTCGAGAAAGCGATCGATCCCCAGTTTCATCGCGCGGACCCTCTCACGGGGAGGCCGTCGGAGCAATGGACCCAGCGCCAGGCCATCCGTGCGCCGCCGAGAAAAGGCGCCCGACCGATTGCTTCGGATCGGGAAGCCCGCGAGCGCCGCGCAAGAAGGATCTCAGGCTTCCTCTTGTTTTTTCGTGCGGCAGGGCTCGCAGACGCCGTAGAGTTCCATCCGATGATGCGAGAGCACAAATCCAAGGCGCGCGGCGATCTCTTCCTGCAGACGCTCGATCGACTCGTCGGCAAACTCGACAATTTTCCCGCAATCATCGCAGAGAATATGGTCATGATGTTCCTCGACATCGGCATTCTCGTAGCGCGTATGACCATCGGCGAAGTGTTGCTCCTCGGCGAATTCACAGTCCTTGAGAAGCTTCATCGTGCGGTAGACCGTGGCGTAGCCGACGCCAGGATTGATATCCCTCACCTCGCGATAAAGGTCATCGATGCTCAAATGCTTGCTGCTGGCAAAAAAAGTCCGGGCAATATCATCTCGCTGAGAGGTCGTTTTCAGCCCTTTTTGCTTCAAGGCTGCTCGAAAGGCGACAAATCTTTCTTCCCCGGAAGCCATCTTGCATCACACTTCCTGAAGCAACCGCCGGGTATCCGGCGTCAACTCCACAAGGCTCAGATCGCGGCCCGCAAGCACGCCGACCAGTAAATCCACCTGAATATCAGGAGAGAGATCACTCTCGAGCAGGAGAACCTCTTCGCCTTCCACGCGGCAAAGACCGCTGCGCACCGAGTAGCCGACTTCGCGCTTCAAACGCTCGCGTCGGACACGAATCCCGATCGACTCGGCAACATCACGCAGCTCTCCGACCAGGATCTGCAGTTTCTCATCCTGAGCCGAGGGCTTGGCTTTTTTCGAACCGGCCGCCGTGACCGATTTCTTGCCCCGTAAATCCTTGCGTCTCTTGCCCATCCTCGTTTGCGCCTATCATTCTCTCCGGCCCTGTAAAGACCGCGTGTGCGATCGTTCCGTCCTCGGAGATGACTCGTTCAGTTTGTTGGCGGCTCCGTACTCGCCGACTCCGCATGCCCCGGATCGGCTTTCCCGGCTTCCGCATTCTCCGGTTCGGCTTTCAGGGAAGCCTCTTCCGGGCCTGCTGCATTCTCCGGACGGGAATCCGCCGCTTCCTTTGCCTGCTCGGCCGCTTCCTCCTGCAGAAGAAGACTCCGAATCCGACCTTCGACTTCGCGAAGCCCGGCTTCAAGCTTCTCCAGTTCCGCACCGATGCCTGTGGCGTCGCGGAAGCGATCGATCGAATCGCGCACGCCATCGTCGATTTGCTTCTGCAGATTATCGAGCCGCGTGCGAGAACTGTCGATCACGCCCATAAACGCATCCCGACGCGATACGCCTTCGGCAACCAGGTCATTCACTCGTTGCTCGGCTTTCGAGCGGAAATCATCGATGACCTCGGTTGCCTGACGGGTAGCATCCACGATTGCGTCGCCACCGCCGCGCACCAAATCCTCCAAAAGGGGGATTGATACAAAGCTCTTCTTGCGACGTTCATCTTCCAGAATGATCTGGGCCAGAGTCACGGAGGTCAGATCATCTCCGGAGACGTTATCGAGGACTTGCACCTCTTCTCCGGCACGGACGAAGACCGCAACGTCATCCAGCGAAACGTACCGACTGGTCGCTGTGTCATAGAGTTTTCGGTTCGTATATCTTTTCACGACGCGGGGCATCAAGATCGGAGATACCACTCCGCCCCAGCCGTCGCCACCAAAACGACCCACACGGCCGGAGGTTTTTCAGCCTCCGGCATACGCCCCTTCACCCTGAAAGCGTTCCGTTCGAGGATCCGGCGGGGCTACCCGCCAAATCCTCAGGGCCAATCCAGCGCAAAGCCGGTAAAGGGACTATTGACCCGCTTCAGGTCCTGCAGGATTTCCTGCGCTTCTCCATCAGGAATCCCTTTGAATTCAATCGTTGTGCTGTCGGTAATCCCGCCGTAACGCGCCTCGAATTTGGGCGCCAATTCGCCATAGGTCCCAATCACCGTGAAGGCTTCGAGAACCTCATCAGGCACCTCCGCAGCCATTTTATCCCATTGCCCTTCCTTCGACATGGCATGCAGCTTCATTCCGAGATCCTCCCAGCCATGGATCTCCAGAACCGGGTGGTAACTGCGGGTCGAGCCGTAAAAGGCGATTCGGTAGCGAATCGCTTCGCAAGCCTTCGCCACGGCGTCCGAGTCCTTACCCGTCGCGAGAAACCCGCCACCCCAAACCTCGAAGGTGGACCGGTCGCGTCCCGCCGCGGCCAAACCTTCAGTGATTTTGGGCATGGCGACCTCATCCACGTATCGCTTGGTGGCAAAGCCATGCAGGCGAACGCCATCGCACATACGACCTGCGAGCCGCAGCATGGCCGGGCGGACCGCTGCGATCGTGATCGGGATCGGAGGCAATCCCGCGGGGGGCGGCGCGAACTCCGGGGTCATCAAGGTGAATTGATAGTGCTCTCCTCGAAAATCGAGCTTTTCCTTCTTTTCCCAACAGCGCCAGATGGCCCGCAAAGCCTGAATATATTCTCGCAATCGAGGTAGAGGCGGGGTCCAGGGAACACTGAAGCGCCGTTCGTTATGGCCTTTTACCTGCGTACCTAGCCCCAGGGTAAAGCGCCCCCCGGAGTGGACATGCAGATCCCAGGCCGTGTTGGCCACCACCATCGGGCTTCTGGGGAAACAGACTGCAATTGCCGTCCCGAGGCGGATTTTTTCGGTCGCCAGACAAGCGGGAATCAAGGGAGCGAACGGGTCATTGGTAATCTCGAAGCTCAGAAGCCCATCAAAGCCGTTCGCCTCGGCAGCCGAAGCCGCTGGGCCAACCTTGCGCCAATCCGTGATGGGTACACCGGTTTCAATTCTCATGACGGCGATTCTTGCCACCTGATCACACGAAGTTCGAGAGGAATCGCAAAGAAAAATCACGAATCGGCCTCCCTTGTTGCGCGATTCGCGGGTTTCTGTCGTAAATTCGTGTGTGCTTCGACCCAAACCGATTGTCCGTGGCGCTCGCCTTTTGAGCTGCCTGCTTCTTCTCCTGATGCCAGCCTATGCCAGCGCCCAGATGGGCGGAGGCGGTGGCGGTGGCATGGGTGGGAGCATGGGCGGCGGTGGCGGAGGAATGGGCGGGCAACCCAATGCGCAGCCCCCGGCCGCCAGCGGAGGCGGCAGCGAAGATGCCGAGGACTTCTCGGCGGAACTACGAGACAGCGACCCGACTATCCGTCTTTTTGCCGTGAAGCAGCTGGCGCAATCCAAGGACGAAAAAGCCGTCGAGTATCTCGTCGAGGCCTGCTCGGACGAAGACAACCGTGTGCAACTCAAGGCGATTGACTCTCTCGGAACCATGCGTGCCAGCGGCGCCACGACCTCATTGATCCAGATGCTCTATCTCCGAGAGAGCGAGCCCTGGCTAAAGCAGCGAGTTTTGGTCGCCCTCGGCAAAATCGGGGACCCTCGCGCGGCCCGGCCTATCGGTGACCTTCTGACCCGGGAATCGGAGCGACGCACTGTCGGCACCGGAATTTTCGCCCTCGGAGCGATCGGTGACCCCGCTTCGATCTACCGCCTCGAAGAAGTCGCCAAGGGGAACGACGATGCCGACCTCAAACGACTCGCCAACGATGCCATCGCCAAAATCAAAAAGCGCCAGATCAATCCGGAGATCGTGATCGAGGCGCTCCGTCCGGACCCCAATGAAGTCCAACGTCCGGCCTCGGCCAGTGTCGGCAATCCCCTCGCCTACTGATCGCCCCGAAGCAGGCGATATGGCATCCGAGGACAACAAACTCCGACCTGAAAAAACTCTTTCCGGGTTGCCGTTGCAGGCACTCTACGAAGCCGACCCGGATCGCGAGACCGTGGGTGCGCCCGGAACCTATCCCTTTCTGCGGGGTCCATACGCGACGATGTACCGCAGCCGCCGATGGACCATGCGGCAATTCGCCGGGTTCGGCTCGCCCGAGGACACCAACGAACGCTTCCAATTCCTCCTCGAAGAAGGGCAGGACGGTCTGTCCACGGCTTTCGATATGCCGACGCTGATGGGCTACGACGCGGACCACCCCCGAGCCTTTGGCGAAGTTGGTCGCGAGGGCGTCTCCATCTCGACCATCGCGGACGCCGAGATCTTGTTCCGCGACATTCCCCTTGATCAGGTCTCGACGTCGATGACGATCAACTGCTCGGCTTCGATCCTGCTCGCGATGTATATCGCCCTTGCCGAGCGACGCGGTATTCCTCGCGCGAAACTTTCGGGCACGATCCAGAACGACATGCTCAAGGAATTCATTGCGCAAAAGGAGTGGATCTCTCCACCCGAACCGTCAGTTCGAGTCGTCGCTGACATGATCGAGTTCTGTGCGGAAGAAATGCCGCGTTGGCATGCGGTATCCATTAGCGGTTACCATATTCGCGAGGCGGGAGCGACGGCGATTCAGGAAGTCGCGTTCACCCTTGCGGATGGTTTGGCCTATATTGATGCAGTGGTCTCGCGGGGCCGTCTGAGCATCGATGACTTCGGCCACCGGCTCTCGTTTTTCTTTGATATCCACAATGATTTTTTCGAGGAAATTGCAAAACTCCGCGCAGCAAGACGGCTCTGGGCCAAATTGGTACGCGAGCGCTACGGAGCAAAAAAGGAAGAGGCCTGCCGGCTGCGAATGCACGGTCAGACGGCCGGAGTTTCCCTGACCGCGCAACAGCCGCTGAACAATATCGTTCGAGTGACCTTGCAAGCTCTGGCGGGTGTTCTCGGCGGCGTGCAATCTCTGCATACGAACTCGTTTGACGAGACATTCGCCCTCCCGACCGAAGACGCCGTGACACTCGCCCTCCGCACCCAGCAAATCATCGCCGAGGAAAGCGGAGTGGCCAACATCGTGGACCCGCTCGGCGGCAGCTATGCCGTCGAGGCGCTCACGGATGCCATCGAAAAAGCCGCTCGCGATTTGATCGACGAGATCGACGCACGGGGGGGCATGATCGCTGCGATCGATGAAGGCTTCCCGCAAACAGAGATCTCCGAATCCGCATGGCAAACCCAATGCGAAACAGATCGTGGCGAACGCATCACCGTCGGCGTCAACGGTTTCCGTAGCGAGACCGCACAGGACCTGAAGATCCTGCGCATCCCGCCCGAGCTGGAGAAAACACAAATCAAACGAGTTCAGGAATTCAAGGCGGGGCGAGACCCCAAGTCTGTCGAAAACGCCCTGAATGCGATCCGAAAGGCTGCGGAAGGGGACCAGAACCTGATGCCTCATCTGATCAAGGCTGTTGATCTGGGATGCTCGGTTGGCGAAATCTCGGATATCTATCGCGACGTTTTTGGCGAATATCGAGACCCGGGGCACCTATGAAAATCGCGACGATCTCCGGACTTCTCGGCCTCGCATTTTCATTGGCGCTCACAGCAACCGCAGGGGCATCCACGGTGGCCGGATTTTGTAATCCATGGTTTCCGACGCCCGACGGTGCGCGATGGGAATACGAGGAGGTCTCTGGTGCCGGTCGCGCTCGGGCTATCCGCAGTGTGGTTGTCGCGACCGTGACAAAAAACTCATCGGGTGAAGTCGCGGAGCTTCGCCAAACCGTCCGTGAGGCGGCCCGAAAAAGCCGGGCGCGAGCGGCCGGTATCACTGAAGTCCGCTGCGAGAACGGTAATCTTGCGCTGACCACGCGTGGCGCGGCGGAGGGGAAATCCGGCGCATCCAGAGCCGCTGGCAGGGTCACCGCTGTCATCCCCGGCCTCCCTTCCGAAAAGTTTCTGAAGCCCGGCTATGTCTGGAAATCGCGCAGCCGCATCCTCGCCCAGGAAGGCGATGCCACGATCACCGTGGAGGGAGAACGGGAGAGTCGGGTCGGCCGGACGACCACTGTCGAGGTCCCCGCCGGCACTTTCTCGGATGTCTTGCTCGTCGAGACGAAACAGACCCTCACCCGCGCCGGCACACCGCCCGTCGTTCAGGACATCCGCGAGTGGTATGTCCGCGGGGTCGGACTGGTCCAGCGCGAAACCCGCGTGGCCGGCGGACCGCCGACTTCTTTCACTCTGGAGAAAATGCGCCACTTCTCGCGCGGCGAGTAAGCTCGCCTCCCCGCTCGGGCGGCCTTGCGAGAGGGGAATTCTGCAACCTTTGGCAGGCGGAGACGAGGTGGTAGAGTGTTTCGCATGAAGGAAAAGACAGTCCACGTGGTCAGCCATGGCCCTCATTGTTTTGACGGAGCGGCCGCAGCAGCCAGCATTGCGAGATTCCACGACGGGCAGAAGGTTGTCGCCCATTTCCCCTCCAATAAAACCGTCGGGGACACGATTCGACGCCTCCATCCCGCCCCCGGCGAGGAACTCTGGATCACGGATATTTCCTGGAACGACGAGGCGACAGAAGATCATCTGCGCCAACTCATCGCTTCCGGTGTCATCGTGCATTGGATCGACCATCATAAAACTGCGATGGACCGGCTTGCTGCGGGTGGCTACCAGCTCGATTTCGCAACCAAGATCGTGCGCGACGAGTATTCTGCAGCGAAATTGACGTACCAGCACCTCGCCAGTCTCGGAGGGGACAACCTCTCGCCCCGATTCAAGGCCTTTGCCCCGATGGTCGAGTCCGCCGACGATAATGATCGCTGGATTCATGCGGTGGAGGGCTCGCGCGATCTCGGTCTGATCCTGCGCGTCATGCCGGCCCGCGAGGGCTACGAGGCCTTTGTCGCCATGGATGACGATCTCTCCGACACGCCCGCGATGGCAGCCGCCCGCACGCGCGTGCTTGGCGAGCTGAAGCGGAACCGAAACCTGGCCACGGATACGCGCATCGACCGAAAACTCGAGGGCATGACGCTCACCTCTGCCTTATGCGACGGTTACGCCGGCGAAATCGCTGACGAGTGGGGCAAGTCGAGTCCACGCACCGTTTTCGCACTCTTCGATGTGCGAAGCCGTGCCATGTCGTTCCGCCGTTCTCCCGATTTCGATTTTGATCTCTCCAAACTCGCCGAAGCATGCGGCGGTGGCGGGCACCCCGCGGCGGCCGGTGCGACCATTCCCGGATTACCGGAGGCTCTCGGCGAGAGCGTTGGCGAGGTCATCCACCGATCAGGAATGGGACAATGGACCAAATAGACACGGGGCAAGACTGATTCACCTGAGAAGGCAGCGGAACTGGAGCTTTTGACTTGACGCTGGGCCTTCCGAGTTGGAGAGTTCCGGATGCTTCGAGAACTTCTCCACCGGATCAGAGGCCACCAAAAATCAGCGCCGGCCGGGATTCCTATCCATGATCCTTTCGCTCTCCTCGTACCCCTGATCCTGCCCCTGATCTTCGTCCTTCTCTGCCCCGTCACCGCCAGCCTCGCCTCGGCGCGGGGAGACGCTCTCGAGGGCATCCTGGCCGACGAGACTCCGAATACGTCACGTCGAGGTTTTGAGCTCCGCGGGCAGGCACCCCGGTCATCCGGGCCACCCCTGCGCCGGATGACCCAACTCGAATACGCCTACGCCCTCCGAGATCTTCTTCATATTGACGAAGATGCGGCGATTTTGATCAGTGAGTCGCTACCGCCCGAAGCAGACGCCGGCGGCTTTGATACCGTCGCCGAGAGCCAGGGAATCTCGGCCTTGCACATCCGCAGCTATCTCGAGGCCGCCAACCGCGCTTTGGATACGGCTCTGGTCCTCGGCACTCGACCGAAAAGCCTGGAGAGAAAAATTGACTATAGCCAAGGCTTGATGGCCTATTTCGCACTGTCGGAAACCTTTGGTCTGGGCGTGGTCAAGATGCTGGATGATGCCGCGGTTCAATTCGATGGTGCGGTCTGCACCTACACCATGGACTCCGAGCGCCACTACGTCCCCATCCTGCAAGAAGGGCGCTACAAGGTCACGCTGGATGGATACCGACACCAGGCCGACTCGCTGGTCGTCATGACTCTGTTCAAGGGAAAAACGCAGGGCATCGTCGCCTCGCTGGATGAACTGATTGGCAGTTGAGATCTTATTGACGACGAGACGCGGGTCGTCTCGACCGAAGTCTTCCTCCAACCAGGAGATCTGGTCGCACCGTGCATCGCTGAAGCCGACGTTCCCGCCGACGATCCTTTCTACCGCTATTTCGAAGCCAATATGCTGGCACAAAATTATACCGGCGAAGGAGTCGCATTTCGCTCCATGGTGATCGAGGGACCACTGACCGACGAGTGGCCGCCGGCAAGCTTCCGGGGGCTGCTGCCGGGGATCGAATTGGACGAAGCCGGAACCCTCCTGCTCAGTAAAAATCCCGAGGAGCACCTCATCGAGATTGTGGCAGACTTTGCACCACGCGCGTTCGGCCACCCCCTCAGCGAGCGTTCCATTGCCAGGATTGCACGGCTTGGGCTGACAGCTCTGGATGAAGGTCAGCCCTTTGTCGAGGCGTTGCGTACACCGCTTCTGGCGATCCTCACAGCCCCGAATTTCCTCTACCAGATCGACCAGCAGGGCATTTCGAAAGACTACGATTTCGCCAAGCGGCTGGCCGCATTTCTGTGGCGCGGCCCGCCCGATCAGGAACTCATCAACCTGGCATCACAGGGCCTTCTTCAGGATTCCTACCACCTCGACCTGCAAGTCGATCGCATGCTCGACGATCCGAAAAACACGCGGTTCGTGGAAGACTTCAGCGGACAGGCCTGGCGGCTCGACGAGTTCCGCGCAACATCGCCCAACCAGACGCTTTTTCCAGCGTACAATTCACAACTTGGTCAATCGATGGAAGCCGAGACGAACCTCTTTCTTGCCGCCCTGATTGCCGAGGACCTGGGCGTCGACCATTTGATCGACAGTGATTTCACCTTTGTAAACCGACCGCTGGCGCAACTTTATGGAATCCCGGGAGTTTCCGGACAGGAGATGCGGCGCATCGCGCTGCCACAGGACAGCCCACGCGGAGGCCTGATCACACAGGCCAGCATTCTGAAAATCACCGCGAACGGGACTTCGACCTCACCGATTCCGCGTGGCAACTTTATTCTCGAACACCTCCTTGGCACACCGATGCCACCACCGCCCGCAGGCGTCCCCGGCCTTGAACCCGACACCCGTGGGAGTTCCACGATTCGGGAGCAACTCGACTTGCACCGGACCAACCCGACCTGCAACGCATGCCATCGCTCGATTGATCCGCCGGGGTTTGCCCTCGAGTCGTTTGATGCTGTCGGCGCTTTCCGCGACGAATATCCGAATCGCAGACTTGTCGACCCCAGCGGAACCACCCCGACCGGAAGGTCTTTTGCCGGCATCCGCGAGTACAAGAAAATTCTTCTCGAGGAGAATATCGATCAGGTCGCGCGCCACCTGTTCCAGCAGATCGTTATCTTCGCGACTGGAGCGGAGACCGAGTTTGAAGATCGCGATGAAATCGATGTGATGCTCGACCGACTGAGCACGGATGGATACGGAGTGCGCAGCATGATCCATGAAATTGTTGCGAGTTCGCTCTTCCAAAAAACTTCAAGGCTGGATGTTCGCGACGAACCCGGCAGTGATGCTGCGCGCCAGCCTCTCGGAAGGCGGGAACGATGAACTGGAATCGACGAATACAACGACGGACGGTCCTGCGCGCGGGAGGGGTCGCGCTGGCCCTGCCCCTTCTTGAAGCCATGCGGCCGGTGCTTGGGCGAGCCCAAGCCGAGCCCGTCCGGCGGATGCTGAATATCTGCGGCACCCTCGGCTTCTACGCACCCTCCTGGCGACCCGAGACCACGGGCGATGCCTATGAACCCTCGGAATACCTGCAACTCCTCGACAGGCACCGATCACGTTACACCGTGATCTCGGGGCTTTCCCACGAAGACCAGCAAGGCCGACAGCCGCATAACTCCGAGATTACCTTCCTGAGCGGGGCGCGACGTCCCGGCATGGACGGCTTTACGAACACGATCTCGATGGATCAGGTGACGGCCAACCATCTCGGATACGTGACACGATTCCCGTCACTGAGTTTGGGCAGCCTGAAAGCTCAGAGCCAGTCCTACCTGTCCAGTGGCGTAATGGTCCCTGCCGAAACCAGTCCTTCCTCATTGTTCCGATCCCTATTCCTGCAGGGAAGCCCTCAGGAAGTCGCGCAAGAGATGGGACGATTACGTGAGGGCAAGAGTATCCTCGACCATCTGCGCCGACAGCGTGCCGCTCTGCTCGCCGATCTCGGCGGAGAGGACCGCCATCGGCTGCATTCATATTTCGAATCGGTTCGTGGCGCTGAGCGTGAATTGTCGGAGATGCAGGCTTGGGTCAATCGACCCAAACCCGTTGTCGGCTCAGAGCAGCCCACCGACATCGCCGGTGCGGGCGATCTCATCGGGCGTATTCGTCTCTTCTTCAACTTGATCCCACTGATTTTCGCTACCGATTCCTCGCGGGTGATCAGCTTGATGATGCAGGACCACTCCACGGTATTGGAGGTGCCCGGAACAACCAACGATCAACACAGCTTGTCGCATCACGGCCAGGAGGAGGGCAAGATCGACCAACTCCGCCTCGTCGAGAAGGCCATTCTCGTGGCCTTCGGAGAACTGCTCGACTCCCTCCACGCCGGCGTCGATGGCGGGAGTTCTCTGCTCGACAGTACGAGCATCCTGCTCGGCAGCAATCTCGGCAATGCCAATGCACATATAGCTTATGACTTGCCGATCATGGTGGCCGGTGGCGGCTTCGACCACGGCTCGCACGTCGACGTTGGAGGCGGCGGCAACCAGCCGCTATCGAACCTCTTCCTCACCCTGCTGCAGTCAATGGGGGTCGATACCGAATCGTTTGGCCAAAGCACGGGAGCTCTGCGCTGGGGCTGAGAGCTGCCCGATCAGGGATTGACCCTCTCGCGCCATAGACGCTCGACTTCGAGGCGTAGCTCGTCCGAAGTCCCATCGTTGTGCACGAGGACGTCGGCTCGCGATCGTCGCTCCTCATCTGACATTTGCTTGGCCGCGCGCGCATCCACTTCCGCTTCGCTCAAACCCCTCGCCTCGGCAAGACGTCGACGAATCTCGACGGGATCAGAAACCACCACCCATACTTCGTCTGTAATCGCATCCCAGCCACTATCAAGCAGGATGGCGGCTTCGAGCACCAACACCGGCACTTCCGGATCGCGGCGCGCGGCCGCGATCCGATCATCAACCATCTGCCGAATCCGCGGGTGAACGATTGCGGTCAACTTTTCCAGTTCCGACGCATCCCCAAAAACTTTCGCACCAAGTTGGGCGCGGTCAATCTGCCCGTTCGCATCGACAACTTCCGTGCCGAACGCCTCGACTACGGCAAGAAAACCTTCGGTCCCGGGCGCGTAGACTTCGTGACCAACCTTGTCAGCATCGACCACCCGCGCGCCGAGAGATTTCAGGATTTCGGCGACAAGGCTTTTGCCTGCACCGATTCCTCCGGTCAACCCAATTACGTGCATGACGCACTCCTGTCCGCGCGCGATGGGAGATTCGACGGATACGATCGACTGATTTTCATGGCGTCAATCGCTCCAACATCCTCGGGAAAGGAATGGTCTCGCGAACATGGTGAATCCCGCAAATCCATGCGACGGCCCTTTCGATGCCAAGGCCGAACCCCGAGTGGGGAACCGACCCATAACGTCGCAGGTCGAGATACCACTCGAAATTTTTGGGCTCGAGCCCGTGCTCCAACACCCGGGCTTCCAGCGCATCGAGATTCTCCTCGCGCTGCCCTCCCCCGATGATCTCGCCGTAGCCCTCGGGCGCCAGAACATCCACGCAAAGCGCGAGGTTCGAGTCCTCCGGATCCGGCTTCATATAGAAAGCCTTGATATCCGCTGGATAGCGGTGCACGAGAACCGGACGGTCAAATTCGTTGGCCAGAAGAGTCTCTTCCTCGGCACCAAAATCGGTGCCCCACTCCTTTTCATGACCCAGCTGCCGAAGTCTCTCGACAGCTTCCGTGTAAGTCAGCCGAGGGAAAGGGGCTTGGACGGCTTCGAGTTTGGAGAGATCCCTCTCCAACAACTCCAGCTCCGGACGGCGCTCGGCCAAAACCTCGGCTACGATCGTGGCGAGAAAGTCTTCCGCCAAATCCATGTCGCCTGCCAGGTCGAGATAGGCCACCTCGGGCTCAAGCATCCAGAATTCGGTCAAATGTCGGCGGGTTTTCGACTTCTCCGCGCGAAAGGTGGGGCCCAGACAATACACCTGCCCCAGTGCCATCGCGGCGGCCTCCATATAGAGCTGTCCGCTCTGCGTGAGGTAGGCTGGAGAACCAAAATAGTCGACCTCGAACAGATTGGACGTTCCTTCACAGGCCGATGGCGTGAAGATCGGAGCATCCACCAAAGTGAAATCCCGGCTGTCGAAATAACGCCGGCAAGCCGAGATCACGCTCGCTCGCACCCGCAAAATCGCGTGCTGTCGACTCGAGCGAAGCCAGAGGTGCCGACGATCATGCAGAAAGGATGCCCCATGGTCCTTGGGGGTAATTGGGTAATCCGCAGCGGCCGCGACGATCTCCAGGCCGCTCACGGCAAGCTCGAAGCCCCCGGCCGCACGAGCATCAGGCTTCACCTCGCCAGTGACGACAATCGAACTCTCCTGCCCAAGACCGCGCGCTTGCGCGAACAACTCGTCGCTCACATCAGGCCCGAACACCGTGCATTGCAGGGTCCCGGAACCGTCCCGTACCTGCAGAAAGACCAACTTCCCGCTGGAGCGTTTTCCTCGCACCCAGCCGCGGATCTGGACTTGCGTTCCGGAGTGCGCGCCAACCTCACTGATTCGCGTCCAATGCATTTGCGGCATTTAAAGGGTCGCTGGCAAACAGGCAACCGCACGGCTGGTTTTAACGCAGAGCATCAATTTTCGGACGTTTGCTGCTGGACGGGTTGACGGCTGATGGTAAGATATCTACTAATTCATACCAGATAGGTCTGAATAGGCTTTCTGCCCGCGCCACGTTCGGGCATTTCCCGAGGTTCTACAGGAATGTCATCGGAAAAACGCAGAATTTACATGGATAATCACGCGACCTCCCCACTCGATCCTCGAGTGCTGGACGCCATGATGCCCTACCTGACCGATTCGTTCGGCAACGCATCGAGCCGTAACCACCCGTATGGGTGGGAGGCTGAGCAGGCGGTAGATCAAGCCCGCGAGATCGCCGCCGGCCTGATCGGGGGCAAAGCCAAAGAAATCGTCTGGCTCTCGGGTGCAACCGAGTCGGATAACGTCGCCATCAAAGGCGCCGCCGAGTTCTACAAGGACAAGGGCAACCACATCATCACCTGTGTCACCGAGCACAAGGCGGTTCTCGACACCTGCAAGGCCCTCGAGCGCGCCGGTAAAGCCCGCGTCACCTACCTGGGCGTGGATACGACCGGTCGGGTGGACCCTCAGGAAATTCGCGATGCCATCGGGGACGATACGATCCTGCTGTCTTTCATGATCGCGAATAATGAAATCGGCACCATTCACCCGATCCGCGAGATCGGCAAGATCGCCAAGGAAAAGGGCGTTCTCTTTCACTGCGACGCCACGCAGGGCTTCGGCAAGATGCCCATTGACGTCAATGATCTGGGAATCGACCTCCTCTCGGCAACAGCCCACAAAATTTACGGCCCGAAGGGCGTCGGCCTTCTCTGGGTCCGATCCCGAGGACCGCGCGTCCGCATCACTTCCCAGATGGACGGGGGCGGACACGAGAGAGGCATGCGATCGGGTACCCTGAACGTGCCGGGAATCGTCGGATTTGCCAAGGCAATCGAAATTGCCCAAGAGGATATGCAGGCCGATCATGACCGCGTCCTCGGGATGCGCGAGCGACTTCACAAGCTCCTCGCCGACGAACTGGACGAAATCTATCTCAACGGACACCCGTCCGAGCGACTGGCGGGGAACCTGAACTTGAGTTTCGCTTATATCGAGGGCGAATCCATGCTGATGGGTCTCAATGGATCCGCTCACCCGGACGAGCCTGCGGTAGCGGTCTCCTCGGGTTCCGCCTGTACTTCCGCTACACTCGAACCCTCCTACGTCCTCAAAGCATTGGGCGTCGGCGATGAATTGGCTCATACCTCGATTCGCTTCGGTCTCGGCCGCTTCAACACGGACGAAGACGTGGATCAGGTGGCCAAACTCGTCATCAGCGAAGTGAAAAGACTACGCGAACTCTCTCCCCTCTACGAAATGGCAAAAGAGGGTATCGACCTGAAGGACTACTTCGCCGGCATTTCGCATTGAAATGGCATGGCAGAGGAATAGAAAATGGCTAGCTACAGCGACAAAGTTCTGGATCACTACTCCAACCCCCGCAACGTCGGTTCGTTTGAAAAGGACGAAGACAACGTCGGCACGGGGATCGTCGGCGCTCCCGAGTGCGGCGATGTCATGAAACTTCAATTGAAGATCAGCGACGACGGGGTTGTCGAAGACGCCAAGTTCAAGACATTCGGCTGCGGCAGCGCCATCGCGAGCTCGAGCTATGTCACCGAACTCGTCAAGGGTAAGGGCGTCGAAGAAGTCGCCGGGATCTCCAACGAAACCATCGTCGAAGAACTGTCGCTGCCTCCCGTCAAGATCCATTGTTCCGTTCTCGCGGAAGATGCGATCAAGGCGGCCGTCAACGATTGGAAGTCTCGGCACGGGGACACTTCGGAAGATTCCTGAGCCTGCCTCGGGAAACAAGAAGGAGCGAACGTTGGCTATCGGCCCCAAAGGTATCACACTGAGCGATCAGGCGATTGAAAAAATCCTGTCTCTGACGGCAGAGGATGCCCAGACAGAGAAAGGTCTGCGCGTGAAGGTCGTGGGCGGAGGCTGCTCGGGACTGTCCTATAAAATGGACCTGGACGAGGAGCGAAAGGGCGATCGTGTCTTCGAGCGCGATGGCGCCCGGATCATCGTCGATCGGAAAAGCTACCTCTATCTGAACGGCACAGAGCTCGACTACAGCGACGACCTGATGCAATCGGGCTTCCAACTGAACAACCCGAATGTTTCACGCACCTGCGGGTGTGGGCAATCCTTCGGGATCTAGAAGACCGATCATGGGTCGGATTCGATGCTGGCGCTGCTCGAAAGAGCAGAGCCCGGCCTTTTTCTGCACCGAGTGCGGCGCCGTCCAGATGCTACCCTCCAATACGGACTACCTCGAGGTTCTGGGCCTCCCCGATCGTCCCTCCGTCGACGTCGGAGCTTTAAAAGAAACCTGGTACGAGCTTACCCGGCGCTTGCACCCAGACCGCTTTCCGAACGCGACACCGGAGGAACTCCGCGCCAGCGTCGCCGGCTCTGCATTGCTGAACGCGGCCTGGCAAACACTGCGCGACCCGGAGAGTCGGGGCCGCTGGTGGTTGGAGCGACAATCCGAGCCTCTGGGGAAAAACAACAATCAAGTCCCGCCAGCACTCGCAGCATTGGTCTTCGAGGTTCAGGAAGAATTGCTGGCGATCGATGAAGGGCCGGGAAAAGTCCGAGACAGTCTCGAGGAAAGACTGGAAAATCTCGAATCGCGACGAGAATCCGACCGCACTCGGATCGAAGAGATCCTGCAGGAATGGCCTGCAGACGGAGACGAAAAATCGGGAGCACTCGCTGACCTGAAGAACATTCTCTCCGAACTGTCTTATCTAGCCACTCTGGTTCGCGATATTCGTCGAGCCCTCAAGGAAGCGTAGAGCATGCCACCCATTATTGGAATCGATCTCGGTACGACAAACTCCCTTGTCGGAAGGCTGCATGAGGGGAAACCCGAATTGCTCGCCGATCCACAGAGCGGTCGTCTGATCCTGCCCTCAGCGATCTCCCTGCTCCCTGATGGAAGTTTTCTCGTGGGCGACAGCGCCCGAGACCGAGCCCCTCTCCACCCCGAAGCTTCGCTGCTTTCCCTGAAACGATTCATGGGCATCGGCCGCGAACATCTCGATGCAGCCGATCAGGAGCGCTACCGATTCAAGGACACCGAGGGCCATCTACAGATGGAGGTTCGAGCCGGTGATGCGCAGGAAACAGTCACACCGCCGGAGGCGTCCTCCCTGATTCTGCGAGAACTCAAGCGAAGAGCGGAA
The DNA here is from genome assembly GCA_029248525.1 of Candidatus Binatia bacterium. Lineage (NCBI taxonomy): Bacteria > Candidatus Binatota > Binatia (SeqCode) > Binatia bacterium. Next base: position 96,313 of record JAQWJE010000035.1, on the reverse strand, counting down.
GCATATTACGAGGAACCTGTGACTCGGGCGGTGATCACCGTGCCCGCATACTTCGACGACAGCCAACGTCAGGCAACTCGCGACGCAGGCCGGCTGGCCGGCCTGGAAGTCCTTCGCCTGGTCAACGAACCCACCGCTGCCGCTCTGGCCTATGGTCTGGAAGCCCGCGAAGAAGCACGCATTGCCGTTTTTGATCTGGGCGGCGGAACCTTCGACGTTTCCATTCTCCATATGCGAGAGGGACTCTCCGAAGTGCTCTCCACTGGAGGCGATACCCGTTTGGGCGGTGATGATTTCGACCAGAAGATCGCCACACTTCTGGAAGAGCGCTGCACGCTATCCGATGCCGAAGTTGCCGACCCCCGCACCCGAGCGCTGCTGCTCGCAGCTGCCGTCGAAGCCAAGCACGCGCTGACCGAAGAGACCTCCACCGTGGTCAATATATCCCTACCCGGAGGAACCAGAGTTCTCGAGATCCTGCGAGAGGATTTCGAGCAGGCCATCGAACCCCTCGTTCGGAAAGCCATCGAGCATTGCAAGCGAGCGCTGACAGATGCCGGCGTAGATGCCGCAGAAATCGACGAAGTTATTCTGGTCGGAGGCTCAACAAGAGTTCCGAAGGTCAAAAGCGAAGTGGCCGCACTCTTTGGCAAAAAACCCCTCGACGATGTCGATCCCGATGGAGTTGTCGCCATGGGGGCATCAATTCAGGCGGGAATCCTCTCGGGGAGCAATAGCGATATGCTGCTGCTCGATGTCGTCCCTCTCTCGCTGGGCATTGAAACCATGGGGGGGGTTCTCTCGCGACTGATCGATCGGAACACGACGATCCCCGCTGCAGCCCGGGAACAATTCACCACCGCGATCGACAACCAGACGCATGTCGAGGTGCACGTCCTGCAGGGCGAGCGAGAACTCGCAAGCGATTGTCGAAGCCTGGCGAAATTCCGCGTGCCCATTCCACCCCAAATCGCCGGCCTCCCGCGCGTCGAAATCACTTTCATCATCGATGCCAATGGTATTCTTTCGGTTTCGGCGCGCGACGAGCGAACCAACACCGAACAATCCGTCGACGTGAAGCCCAGCTATGGAATCGACGATGAGACCATCGAGAATATGCTCGAGGAGTCTTTCGATCTGGCCGAAGAGGACTTCGCGGCCCGCCAATTGATCGAGGCTCGCATCGAGGCGGAAACCCTTCTGCACGGGAGCGATAGTGCTCGCGAGTCTCACGGGCAACTACTCGATGACGCCGAGATCCAGACGATTGACGCGGCAGCCGGCAGCCTCCGCGAGGCGTGCCAGGGGGATGATTACAATCATATTCGCGACCTCACTGAAAAACTCAACGAGGCGAGCGGACCCTTTGCGCAACGAATCATGGATGCATCCATCAAAGTTGCGGTCTCGACCCGAAACGTCGACGAACTGACGGGGGAGTCATGAAACATAAAGTAACCTTTCTCAAACAGAACATGACGGTCGTCGTTGATGACGCTGACTACCCCTATAGTCACGACGGAAAGCCGGGATCGATTCTTGATATTGCGCTGCAAGCCGGCATCGACCTTGAACATAATTGCGGCGGCAACTGCGCCTGCGTGACCTGCCACGTGATTATTCGGAAGGGCGAGGAGAACCTTTCCGAGATGGCCGAGGATGAAGAAGACAAACTGGACGAAGCCCCGGGGCTGACCCCCTATTCTCGACTCGGTTGTCAGGCCGTGGTCGAAGGCGACGTCGAAATCGAGATTCCGGAAATCTGATGAAAATATCTCTGGAGGCGATCCCATGTCCTTGATGCAAGTGAGCAGACGCGTCGATTATGCCCTGCGTGCAGCCATTCACCTCGCTCGGCAAGAGCCGGAACAACCGGCCTCGGTTTCCGAGATCTCCGAGGTTGAAGGAATTCCGAAGAAATTTCTGGAAAAAATCCTCCAGGATTTGATTCAGGACGGTGTCGTTGTTTCGCGCCGCGGTGCGCGCGGGGGCTATCTGCTTGCTCGCAGTCCCGACGAGGTTTCCTTTCAGGAGGTGATGGAGGCTGTCGAGGGGCCACTCGCTCTGAATGTCTGCATCGGAGAAAATGATCAATGTTCCATGAGTTCCAGCTGCGGCATGCGCAGAATTTGGGCAGAGGGACAGCGACGCCTCGATGATCTATTCTCAGCTACCAAACTCGCGGATTTGATAATTTCAGCCCATCCGGCGCAGATTTCAGAGCAATCATCGGCAAACCTCTGAATACCCGAACGCCCGCCCCGTCTATCGAGGCATGGAATATTCGGTTCTCACTCGGGAAGATACGGACTCGGGCCTCCTCCAGCCCGATATCGTAACGCCAACTCAGTTTTCTGGACTTTTCGCCAGTGCAGCAGCACTTTCCGGGGAGCATCGACTGCTCGCCGCCGTGCTGCAGGATGGGCTGGAGACCTTTCAGAAATTTGCCTTCGCTACCGACCCCAATGGGCGCGCGCTCTTCAGCGAAGCCCTGCGCTGGGTCAGTGACCCCTCGCGGGACGACCTTTTTTGCTACGGAACGATTTGCGACTCACTCGATATCAATGCCGAGCATCTGAAAAAGGGCCTTCTCACCTGGTTTGAGGAAAATCGTCACACCCGCGTTCGTATTCAAGCGCGACACCTAGACGACCCTCGACGCCGCATTCAAAAAGCAGCCTGATCGCAGCGGATCTGGCCGGCGCTCGGGAGTCTCGGACGAGACTTGCCTGGCTGCAGGGAACCTCCTAGGGTTGGGGGACTGCGATGCCGGTTCATTCCTACCCACCCTGCCCCGAATGCGGCGAAAAGCTGATTCGGAAACCCGCGGGCCGATGTCCCCATTGTGGGACCTCGGTGACCGAATTCGTCGTCGCCGAGAGAGATCGCGAAGAGCGCATCGAGAAAGTCGTTGCCATCATTTCGACAATTCTCGTGGTCACCGTGATGATCCTCGGCGGGGGTTTGGGCGTCGTTGAGGGTGTCCTGATGTATGCAGCCGCCGGGGCTCTGGTCTGGTACCTTGCCAAGGGAACCTTCTGGAGCAACACCTTGCAAGAAGCCGATCCGGAAGACGATTAGACGGTCAGGCCTCTCTATTGAGCACCGTCATCCGGGGGTCGGCTACCGGATTATTTCAGCATCAAACAGTCACGCACCAACTCGGCGAGGGAACCTGCGGACATCTTGGACATGACTCGGGCCCGGTGAATTTCGACTGTCTTCTGGCTTAGCCCCAAGTGAGAGGCAACTGATTTGTTGGGGTTACCAGCGACAACCAGTTCCATCACTTCTTTTTCCCGGGGCGTCAAAGATGCCTTCCGAGCGCGGATCGTTTCCTTGACCTCATCGGTTTCACTGGCCTGCTGGTCATTATGGAGAGCTTGTCGGACGCGATCCAAAAGCAATTGGTCGCTGAATGGCTTCTCGATAAAATCGATAGCTCCCGTTTTGAGCGCACGCACCGCCACCGGCACATCGCCATGCGCGCTGATCATGATCATGGGGATTGTAATACCGCGCCGAACGAGTTCGTCCTGCAAATCAAGTCCACTCATCCCCGGCATCCGAACGTCCAGCACCAGACAAGCTGGTCGTTGCCCCCCGTACTCCTCCAGAAATGACGTCGCACTCTCAAAAACATGCACCTGAAAATCAACGGACTCCAGGAGCCATTTCAGGGAATCACGCATCGCTGGATCATCGTCCACCACATAAACAGAAGAAGATTCGCTCAATTTTCATTACCTCCAAAGATGGGGAGCGCCAGGGTGAAAACGGTTCCCTGTGGCGCATTTTCTTCAGCCCAAAGTCGCCCGTGATGGGACTCTGCAATCGATCGACTGATCGACAAGCCCATCCCCAGACCACTTCGTTTCGTTGTGAAAAATGCATCAAAAACGCGATGGAGGAGTGCAGGGCTCAGACCCGGGCCATTATCAGCAACCGAGATCGCAACGCTTTCGTCTCCTTCACGAAAAGTTCGGATTGTCACCCGTTTCGGGTCGGATTGCTCGAGCATCGCCTCACAGGCATTTCGGACCAGATTCAAAACTATTTGCTCGATCTGAATCGGGTCCACCAGCACCGGCGGAATTTCGCGAGCCAGATCCATCACAATCGTCACGTCCTTGGCCTGCACCTCCGACTCGACCAGACGCAAAGTCCTCTCGGCAATTTCCTCGAGCGGCTGTCGTTCGCGCTGGACCGATTCCTTTCGCGCAAGGCTTTTCAGGCGACGAACAATTTCACTGGCCCGCATGGCTTCCGAGGCGATGCGCGAGAGGGCGTCCTGAATCACGCGCATGTCCTGCACATCACCTGATTGCAAACGCCGCGTCGAGCCATTGGCATAGTTCACGATTGCCGCGAGCGGTTGGTTTACTTCATGGGCGATACCGGCCACCATCTCCCCCAGCATAGCCAGGCGAGTCGCATGAGCCAGTTCAGCCTCGTGCACTCTCGTCTGCTCCTTGGCCCGCCGGGCCTCGGTGATATCTTCGATCATCTCGAGCCCGAGTACGCCGCCATCCTCGGTATCGATCCGCGTGACGGTGACATCGGCGAATCGCTCGGGCCGCGAGCCTGACGGGTAGCGGCGTTGCACCTTGTATCCCTGCACCTCACGGCCCAGAAGCCTCTCGGCAAGCAAACGCTGACCTGCCGCCTCATCTGGCTGGAGAATACTCTCGCACGATGCTCCCATGAGAGCTTCTTCGGTGGTGTCGAGCATTTGGGCCAGCGCACGATTGACGAGAACGAAACGATACTCGGAATCGAAAAGTGCCATCCCGATCGGAGCCTCGGCAAAAACCCGCTGGAATTGCTCTTCACCTTGGGAGACTACCGGGGTCAAATCACTGCTTGCTGGGGCTTTCTCGGACGAATCCACGGGTACACCCCTAGCAGCCTAGGCGCTTATGGAACAGCCCAAAACTCCTCGTGGCGCTGAAGCCGCGATGCTCGCGGCCGCATGGAGAGCCTTCCCTATGGCGAACTCCCGATCCTTGTTTCAAGATGCGTTTTTCGGCAGCGAAAACTCCTGCAAGACCCAAGCACGAGCGCTCTTCGCCTCCAGGAACACCCCTTCGAGTTGCGCGTCATAGGTCGCATCGAGAATCTCTCGCATGCCCGGCCCGGCTTTGTACCCCAAGGCAAGCAGGTCCGCCCCTCTCACCAGTGGCTCCGGGGCCACCTCGGCGCTCGACATCTCTCGCTGTTGATTCTTGAGAAAATGCCATAGATCGAGATTGCCCGAACCCGCGAGCGTGTCGATCCGGATCAACTCCAGAAGATCGTCAAAAAACGGCTCGGCCAAGAATCTCTTCAGAGTGGAAAGCCGCATCTGACGCGCATTCAAATGTCGCAGGTGGTGGGTCACCAGCCAGCTCACCTTGTCGCGAACCGCGTTGCTGTAACGAAGCCTCTCGCAGATTTTGCGCGCCATCTCGCCGCCACGCTCGCAGTGCCCGTAAAAACGGATGCGTCCGTCCCCGTCGGTTTCGGCACAAAGCGGCTTGGCAACGTCGTGCAGCAGAACGGCCAGCCGAAGGGCCTCGTCATGGCCCTCCTCGAGACCCGCGACGCAGAGGCGGGTATGCGTGAACACATCGCCCTCGGGGTGATGATCAGGCGATTGAGCCACACCCTGCATCGCCTCGATTTCGGGTAGAATCCGGGCGAGCAGGCCGGTTTCGGAAAGCAGGGCCAAGGCTCTGGAGGCCTCTCCGTCTGCCAGGATCTTGCGTAACTCGTCGCCAATTCTCTCCCAGGCAATATCGAGGATTTTCGGTGCTTTGGCTTGTACCGCCGCAAGCGTGGGCGGGTCGATGGTGGACCGCAATTTTGCAGCAAAGCGAACCGCCCGAATCATGCGGAGTCGGTCCTCCCGGAAACGTTCCTCCGGATCCCCGATCGCGCGAACGAGTCCTGCCGCAAGGTCGGCCTGCCCCCCTACATAGTCGATGATCTCATCGGTCCGCGGATCGAGAAACATCCCGTTGATGGTGAAATCCCGTCGGGCAGCGTCGCCGCGAGCGTCGGAATAAGTGATCTGGCTGGGCCGTCGGTGGTCGAGATAATCCCCATCGCTGCGAAAAGTGGTGACCTCAAAGGCGCCCTTTTCGGTCACGACAAGCGTGACGCCAAACCGCGCACCCACGGGAACCGTCCGCGAGAAAAGCGCCGCTACATCATCGGGGCGGGCCGAGGTCGCAATATCGAAATCGACAGGATCGGTGCCGAGGCCCAGATCACGGACACAACCGCCGGCAAAAAGAGCCTCGTAGCCGGCCTCGTGCAGTCGACGGCACACCTCTTCCGCTCCCTTGCGAACTTCGCCGGAGGAAACCGGAACCTTCTCTTCGCCGCCCGACTGCATCGTCCGACAAATTCGCAACACCCGGGCCCAAACGCAAGAATTTGTCAGCAAAACCTCCTGAAAACTGCTCCCGAGGCAGGCAGGGCGCGGCGATACTCACTTGCAAGACACGTGTTCACTGTGTAGAATTCGGGGTGCTGTTCCGGTGCGTTCCGGCTGGCATTCTCCCTGAAAGGAAGTTCCTGTGGACTTTGATTTTTCCCCCCAAGAGCAAAAATTCGCGAGCGAAGTCGAACAATGGCTGGTCGAAAACCACGACCCCGTGGTGATGGATCCACATCGCGAGAATTTCTCCCAGCTAGCCGACTCACCCGAACGACGAGACTTCATGAAAAAACTGGCCACCAAAGGGTGGTTGGGGATGTCCTGGCCCAAGGAGTATGGCGGCAAGGAAATTGAGGGCGTCTACGAGTTCATCCTGAACGAAGCTCTCTCGCGGCACGCGGCACCACAAATCGGCAAGGGCGTCGGCATCATCGGAAAGACCCTGATCCGGCATGGCAGTACCTACCTCAAAGAAGAGTTCCTGCCGAAAATCCTCTCGGCCGATGTTGAGTTCGCCGTCGGTTATTCGGAGCCCCAGGCGGGATCCGATGCCGGTAATATGCAGCTCAAAGCCGAGAAAGTCGGGGACGGCTGGATTCTGAACGGACAGAAGATGTGGACCACGTCGGCCCACTTCGCCGACTGGTATTGGGTGGGAGCCCGAACCGATCCGGACAAACCCAAGCACCAAGGTATCAGTTTGTTCATGATCCCGATGGACAACCCGGGACTCGAAGTCCAGAGCTTGCCGACCATCGGCAAGGACACGACCAATCAGGTTTTCTTCACCGACGTTTTCGTACCGGACGAGTATTTGGTCGGAGAACGTGGCCGTGGCTTCCAGATGATCTCCGAGGCTCTCGACCTTGAACGTTTCACCATGTTCACCCTCTCGCCAATCGCCGATCGCACTCGGGTTCTGGTCGATTGGGTCAAGGAGGCCAAGCGCGACGACCAGCCCCTCAAGGATGACCCGAATATTCGGCGACGGATTGCCAATATCGTCACCGATACGGCCGTAGCAAAGGGCTTGAGCACTCGTTTCGTGTGCGCGGCCAAGTCCGGCGGCAAACCCCCGACCATCCAGTCTTCGCAGTACAAATTATTCACCACCTCCCTCTCCCAGCGCGTCTGCCGCGAGGCTCTCGACATCACGGGCGCCGATGGCACCATCATGGAGGGACAGGACGAGGCACCCCTGCGCGGTCGGTTCGAGGGCGCCTATCGGGCCACCGTGAACGAAACCGTCGGTGGGGGTTCATCCGAGATTCAGAAAAACATCATCGCCAGGCGCGAACTCGGACTTCCGAAGAACTTCTAGAACGTTGTCCACCCGCCCCGCAGCGCTGCACGGAGTCACCATCCTTGACCTCTCGACCGTCGGTCCGGCAACGCGCTGCGCGCGGGTGCTTTCGGATTATGGCGCTCGAGTCATAAAGGTGGGGGTGCCGCCTTCCAAGATGGCGTTGCAGACGCAACCTGCCTTTTGGAGCTACTCGGCAAATCGCGGCATGGAGCAAACCCGGATCGACCTGAAAGCTCCCGACGGCAAGGCGGCATTTCTCGCACTTGTCGCCAAAGCCGACGTTGTCATCGAGAGCTACCGCCCCGGGGTCATGAAAAAACTCGGTCTCGCTTTCGAGGACCTCCAAAAAACAAATCCTCAAGTGATCCTCTGTGCCACGAGCGGATTTGGTCAGTCCGGGCCGGCCGCACGTCAGGCGGGTCATGACCTCAACTACCTCGCCAGCGGTGGTTATCTGCATACCAGCAACCGGCGCGGTGACGGAGGCCCCCCCATTCCCGGAGCCACGGTCGCCGACAGCGCCGCAGGTGGAATGCATGCCGCGATGGCGATCATGGCAGCTCTCCTCCGACGGGCACAAACCGGCGAGGGCGAATTCCTCGATGTGGCCGTGGCCGACGGCGTCCTCTGGTTAACCTCACTCTATGTAGACCAGCACCTTGCCACCGGAGAAAACCCCGGACCCGGACACGATGTTCTGACCGGCCGCTACGCCTGTTACGACACCTATGCTTGTGCCGATGGAAAGTGGATTTCGGTCGGCGCAATCGAAGGCCAATTTTTTCGCAATCTTCTCGCTCTCCTCGACCTCGAAAAATGGGCTGAGGACCAGTACCGAGATGAAGCTCAGAATGAAATGCGCGCTGATTTCGCGCGAGTCTTTGCCACACGCGACAGGGATGACTGGTGCGCGGAGCTTCCCGCATCGGACACCTGTACAGCGCCCGTCTACGAGATCAACGAACTGGTGGAAGACCCTCAATTTCAGGAACGAGAAGCTTTTGTGCAGGCCGAGCATCCGACGGAAGGCTCTTTTCGCCAACTGGCCCCCGTTCTTGCCGGCATGGACCGCCCTGACGGGCCCATTCGGGTCCCGGACTGGAGCCTGACCAATACTGATGCTTTGCTGACCGAGATCGGATTTGCCGAGAGCAAAATCAAGGACCTGCGCGAGCGCGGCATTATTGGCTGAAACGCACCGAAAGGATTCCCATGTCGGAACTACCTGCTGACGTAAAGGATATGATTGGACAAAAGCTCTACCCGGAAGTGGGAGAGTTCGACGTGGAGCGAGGCTATATCTTTTCCAGCTGTGCCTCCGTCGAGAATGGCAACCCTCTATTCTGGGACGAAGCAACGGCCCGGGAGCTGACCGACGGCTTCATCGCCCCCCCCAGCATGATTTCGGTTTGGTTCCGTCCTCATTTCTGGGCTCCCTACCGCAAGGAAGAGGGCAAACCGATGCAGTCGCACTTCGACCTCAAGGACAAGCTGGACTTGCCCGAGGCTGTCATGACAGACAATACGATTATTTTCGGGGTACCTGTGCGGGTCGGTGATCGGCTCAAGACTTACCAAGTGGTCAATTCGGTCAGTGACTTCAAAACGACAAAGCTTGGCACAGGCCGTTTCTGGGAAATCGAGATCGTCTACGAAAACCAGAATGGCGAACACGTCGGCAAAGAGCTCTATACGGGCTTTGGCTACAAAAGGAGCTGAACCATGTCAGCGGACATTCTCCTGAAAGATTTGAAAAAGGGGCAGTCTTTGCCCCAACTGGATATCGACGTTTCGGTGACCAATGTCGTTCTCGGGGCGCTCGCGACACGCGACTGGCGCCCCATGCATCACGACAAGGATTTCGCGGTCGAGCGCAACGGCACCAAACACGTATTTGTGAACACGCCTCATAATGCAGCTTATTTCGAGCGCTACCTGACAGACTGGACCGGACCGCGCGGTCGCCTCGGACGAATCAAATTCCGCATGAAGGACTCGGTCTTCCCCGACGACCGCATGACTTTTGTTGGTCAGGTGCAGGAAGTGCGAACCGACGACACGGGCTGCGGGTGGGCCGATGTCGCCGTCGTCTTGAAAGTCGGCGAAAAAATCACCACCACCTGCGAAGCGAGTATCGCGATCCCGACCGACGGGTCGGACAATCCCTGGAAGCGCTCCGGCGCCGATTGGAAACCCTGAAGCGCACGCATCCGCGTATCGCGAAACAAGTTGGCACGAGGGAAATTCGATGGAACTGGAACTGACAGAAGAACAAGTACTGCTGAAAGACATGACGAGAAATCTTCTCGATGATGAGTCGTCTACGGAAATTGTCCGCAAGCTGGAAGATGATCCCAAGGGGTACACAGATTCCCTTTGGCAGAAAATGTCCGAGCTCGGACTTGTCGGCCTGACCATTCCCGAAGCCTATGGCGGGGCAGGCCAGAGCCTCATCGAGGCAGGTCTGCTTTACGAGGAGCTCGGCTACCACCTGACACCTTCTCCTCATTTCGTCAGCTCGGTCCTCAGCGCCGGGGTGATTCTCGAGGCTGGCTCCGAGGAACAAAAGTCTTCCCTCCTTCCCCAGATTGCCTCGGGCAGCTCTGTCGTGACGGCCGCCTGGATCGAACCCGAGCGGGGATACGGTGAAATCGGCGTGCAGATGCCGGCAGTTGCCGATGGGTCTGACTTTGTTTTGAACGGAGACAAACGCCACGTTGCTTACGCCAGTTCCGCCGACAAACTTATCGTCCTGGCGCGGACGGATGCCGGGGTCGATCTCTTCCTCGTGGATGCCCGAGCCGAGGGCATCGAGATGAAGCAAGTTCTCTCTCAGGGCAGAGATCCGCAATACTTCCTCGAGTTCCGCGATGTCCGAGTCTCGGGCGACGCGCGCATTGGTGAGCCCGGATCGGGTTGGCAAACCTGGCACAAGGTCATGCTCGACGGGATCACCCTGCTCGCAGCGCAGGCCATCGGAGGCGCCAGCAAGGCTCTGGAGATCACGGTCGAATACTCGAAAATCCGAGAGCAATTCGACAAGCCGCTTGGTGCCTTCCAATCTTTGGCTCATTATATGGCCGACTGTTCCACAACGATCGAAGGGGGCCGGGTTCTGGCTCAGGAAGCGGCCTGGAACCGTGCCATGGGTCGCTCGATTGAGCGATTCGCGCCGATGGCCAAGTTGTTCTGTGCCGAAACCTATCGAGAAACCACTCGCCAGTGCGAGCAGATCTGGGGCGGCGTCGGCTTCACCATCGAATACGATATCCAGATGTATTTCCGTCGGGCCAAGGCACTCCAACTCTCTTGGTGGGACACCCCCTATCTCGAAGAGTTGATCGCTGCCGACGTCCTCGACCGCTGACCATCCTTCATTTTCACTCCGATATCGATCCTCCCCATTGACCTGAGGGGTGGGTCGATAGACGATTGAAAGATGGACGCTCTTCCCTTCGACCCCCTGGTCGCCGGCTGGTTTCGTCAGGCCTTCGCGGGAGCTACACCAGCACAGGAGGCCGGGTGGGCAGCGATCGGCCGGGGCGAGGATACCCTGATCGCGGCACCCACCGGTTCGGGGAAAACTCTGGCAGCCTTCCTCTCGGCGATCGACGGTTTGGTCCGACGAGCTCAGGAAAACCGGCTCCCCGAGGGCACCTGCGTTCTCTACGTCTCTCCGCTCAAGGCACTGGGTAACGATATTGGAAAAAACCTGGAACTGCCTTTGGCCGGCATCCGCCAGCGCGCGGAGGAGGCCGGCCTTTCACTTGACGATATCCGCGTCGCCGTCCGAAGCGGTGACACTCCTGCAAGCCAGCGGCAGGCCATGCTTCGCAAACCACCGCATATCCTGATCACCACTCCAGAATCCCTCTATATTCTTCTGACAGCCGTAAAAAGCAGACAAATTCTTCGCCATGTCGAGTCGGTGATTGTCGATGAAGTACACGCGATCTGCGGCGACAAACGTGGCGCGCACCTCGCACTGAGCCTGGCGCGGCTGGATCGACTCGTCACATCCGAGGAGGATCCTGCCAGCCCAGCGCGCACCCGCCCCCAACGCATCGGGCTGTCCGCCACCCAGAAACCCATCGATCAAATTGCACGTTGGTTTGTCGGAACCGACGGACTCGATCCAGACGATGCGGCTCGCTGCACGATCGTCGATACCGGACACAAGCGGGCCATGGATCTTTCTGTGGAGACGGTCGATCTGGAGCTCTCGTCTGTAGCCAGTCATGAGATGCGCGATGCAATCTACGACCGAATCGCTGCACTTGTGGAACAACATCAAACGACAATTGTTTTCGTTAATACACGCCGACTCGTCGAACGTGTGGCTCATGCTCTCGGCGAGCGACTCGGAGCCGAGCGTGTCGTCGCCCACCATGGGAGTCTCGCCCGCAAGATTCGCCTGGAAGCCGAAGATAAACTAAAAAGCGGGGCGGTTCCGGTTGTGGTGGCCACCGCCTCTCTCGAGCTCGGCATCGACGTCGGGCATGTCGATCTGGTTTGTCATTTGGGTGCCCCCCGAGCCATCGCGACGCTGCTGCAAAGGGTTGGCCGCTCCGGTCATTGGTTGGGCCAGATCCCGAAAGGAATTTTCTTCCCCCTGACGCGCGACGAGATGCTGCAGACGGCGGCCGCCGTATGGGCCATCCGGCAAGGAGAACTCGATAGGATTCAGATTCCCGAAACGAGCCTTGATATTCTCGCCCAACAAATCGTCGCTACCGTAGCCAACGAAGACATCTCGGTCACCGACCTCCGCGAGTTGATGCGTCGCGCAACGCCTTACCAGAAACTCACCGAGAAAGACTTCGGCGACACTCTCGAAATGCTCGCCGAGGGCTTCTCGACACGACGCGGGCGTCGTTCGGCCATGCTGCACTTTGATCGCGTTCACCAAATCCTGCGACCGCGCCGCGGCGCCCGCCTGCGCGCCATCATGGGAGGCGGAGCCATTCCTGATACCGGTGACTACGACGTCATCGAAGACCCCACCGAGGCACGCGTCGGAACAGTCAATGAAGATTTCGCAATCGACAGCACCCGTGGCGATATCTTCCTGCTGGGAAACCACTCCTGGCGTGTGCGGCGGGTCGAAATGGGGAAGGTTCGGGTCGAGGATGCCGGCCAGAGCCCTCCGACAATCCCCTTCTGGCTTGGTGAAGCCCCCGCAAGGACTCGAGAGCTGTCACAAGCTGTCTCTGATCTTCGGGAAGAAGTGGCTGGGCGAATCGAGGACGCCACAGCCGCGCTCGATTGGTTGGCAGCAGAATGCGGGATCGATCGCGGCGGCGCCCAGCAAATCGTCAACTATATCTCCGAAACCGTAAAAATATTAGGGGCTGTCCCAACCTGCGAACGCGTAATTGCGGAAAGATTTTTTGACGAAAGTGGAGGAATGCAGTTGGTGATCCACTGCCCTCTGGGCGGCGACATCAATCGTGCCTTTGGCCTCGCCCTGCGGAAAAGGTTTTGCGTGGGCTTTGATTTCGAACTGCAGGCAGCAGCCACCGACGACGGAATCGTGCTTTCTCTCGGCGAGCAGCACAGCTTTCCCCTCCCGTCGATTTTCCAGATGGTCCACCCGGACCGTGTCGAAAAAGATCTAGTGCAAGCAGCCTTGCAGGCGCCGCTCTTTACGAACCGCTGGCGCTGGAACGCAACACGCTCCCTGGCGCTTTCACGATCATCTGGTGGAAAGAAAGTCCCCATTCATCTTCAGCGCATGCGTGCTGAAGATCTTCTCGCCGCTGTTTTTCCGGCCCAACTAGGTTGCGGGGACAACCGAGCCGGACCCATCCCTCTGGTCGATCACCCTCTCGTCAATGAGACCATCGGGGACTGCCTGCACGAGGCCATGGATACCGCGGGTTTGCAGAAACTCTTGCGCGATATTCGCAAGGGTGACGTGATTACGAATACCATCGAAACTCCCACACCTTCGCCAATGGCGCACGAAATCTTGAATGCGAACCCCTATGCGTTTCTGGATGATGCACCTCTTGAGGAACGACGTGCGCGCGCCGTCACCTTGCGACGCACCGACGACTCACTCGCTCGCGGGATGGGCGCACTCGACATCGAAGCGATCGAGGCTGTTCGCGAGCAAGCGTGGCCCGATATTCGCGACGTGGAAGAGCTTCACGACGCCCTCCTGGACTTCGTATGGCTGCCCGAGCAACTCGCAGAAAAACATCAGGATTGGGCCGCCGAACTGGTAGCCTCCGGACGAGCCAGTTTTGCGACCGTATCCAATGGCCTCGTTCCGGCCACTCGGGCTTTGATTGCTGCTGAACGAGCTGCTCTGGCACGGGTGGCCATGCCGGAACTGGTTCTCGAGACAGAGATCCCCGACATCGAAGGCGGTCCTCAGGCTGAGTCCCGCGACGATGCGCTTGTGGTGGCTCTGCGCGGATGGCTGGAATCGCTGGGACCCGTGACCGCTGTCGGAATCAGCGAACTCCTCGGACTTCCCCTCACGGATGTAACCGTCGCCCTCGCCCGTCTGGAATCCGAGGGGGTCTGCTTGAGGGGCCGTTTCACGCCCGAACTGGAAACCGAGGAATGGTGCGAAAGGCGACTGCTTGCACGAATTCATCGACATACCCTCGGAAAATTACGCCGCGAAATCGAGCCGGTATCGCAGGCCGACTTCATGCGTTTTCTGTTCCGCTGGCAACATATCGGCGACCAGAAACGATTGCATGGAAGCGAAGGTACAGCCGCCATCGTCCGCCAACTACAGGGGCTCGAAATACCTGCTCCGGCCTGGGAGCAATCCGTTCTGCCCCTGCGCGTCGACAACTATAAAGCCAAATTTCTTGATGAGCTCTGTCTGGGCGGCGTCATTGCCTGGGGGCGTTTTTCTCCACCGACAAGTGATCCCAAATCACCGCATCGTCGCGTCTCGCCCTCGCGCAGTGCCCCGCTCGGTCTGGTCCTGCGCGAGGACCTTCACACCATCCTTCCTCCCGGTGGAATCCCGGAAGCGCCGCGGGTCAGCCCCGCGGCACTGGATGCGCTCAAATTCCTGCAAGAAGAGGGGGCCTCTTTTCTGGCGGACATTGCCCGCGCAACGGGACTCCTGCCCTCAGCCGCCGAGGAGGCCCTGTGGGAATTGGTGGCTCGCGGCCTGGTTTCCGGAGATGGCTTCGCCGGACTGCGCATGCTCTTGACGAGAGAGGAACGCAAACGCCCCGACCGTCGCTTGCGGGGCATGCCCGGCCCCCGCGGCCGAACGCGCGGCCTCCCCATCGGCCGCTGGGCCTGTCTCGGGAGAAACTCCCCGGAAGCATCAACTTCGGCAGCAGCCGAGGAACTCCGGATCGAGGAACTGGCGCGACTCGCACTCCAGCGCTGGGGCGTTGTTTTCCGTGAGGTTCTTTCTCGAGAGAGCTTGCTGCCTTCGTGGCGAGAATTGCATCAAGCCTTGCGTAGGCTCGAAGCCAGAGGCGAAATCCGTGGCGGTCGATTTGTCTCCGGATTTCAGGGCGAGCAGTTCGCCACCCCCGAAGCGGTGGCCGGGATACGAGCGGTTCGCAATGCGCCCGACCCTGATGAAATTATTGTCCTTGCGGCCGCCGACCCCCTCAACCTTACGGGAATCATCACGCCCGGAACCAGACTTTCGCCACAAAGCACCACCGTAACGGCCTACAAATCCGGCGTGCCCCTCTTCAGCGGCGACCTCGGCGAGGTCCGCAGTCGCCTGCAAAAAGCCTGACAAGGGAAGGGGTCGATTCGCTCCCGGCAAATGTGCTATTTACCTTCAATGAAGCACTTTGGATGGATCTTTTTCGCTATCTCTTTGATTTCTTTAGGGTGCACTCGTCAGGAACTTCCGGAGGCTGGAGGGACCGAGAACGCGCCTGCCTGGGCTGCAATTCCGATGACCGAAGACCGCATTCTGGTTCTCATCGATAACGGGCCGGTCAGGGAGGCCGTGGTCGACGTCAAATGGGATGACGCCACACGGAAGCAAGCTCTTTCTGATGGATTTACCCGTGCCATGAAGGCAGTCAGCACCCGTGCCATTTACCGCTTCAATTGCGAAACGCTCAGTATTCAGACCCAATCCTATACCGTCCTGAGTGAACGCGGCGAGACCCTGACCTCTCAGGTGCATATGGCGCCCAAAAGCTCGCCGGTGGAGCCCGGAAAACCAAGCGCTCGCTACCTTGCAGCCGCATGCGAGGATCGTCTTCGCCCCAAGCAGCTGCAAAAACTTCAGCTGAATTAAGCATCCTGATTGGGAGAGACACCGGGCATGACAACTTGATTGTCTGGCCCGGCCCACCTTTCCGGCAGACACACCCCTTTCATCCCCGGGATCCTGTGGCTAGTCTTTGGAAAGCTGGAGGTAATGATGGATCCCAAGGAAACTTTGAAACTCGACGATATCGATCTCTCGAATCCGGAATTCTGGAAACGCGGGTGGGCCGAGCGGGAAGGCGCATTTCAGACGCTTCGCCGCGAAAGACCAATGGCATTTTTCCCCGAGGCCGACCTTGGGCTGCCGGTACCTGCGGGAGAGGGCTATTGGGCCGTGACCAAATACGCGGATATTCGCGAGGCCAGCCACAATGCCAAGACCTTCTCCTCCGCGCGAGGAGCCACCAGTATCCCCGACCTGCCCCCGGAATTTCTGGAATTTTTCGGTGGCATGATCAACATGGATGATCCTGAACACCAACGTTTGCGGAAGTTGGTGTCAGCCGGATTCACGCCGCGGCAACTGGCCAAGATCAACGAAGATGTCGACCGGGCAGCGAAAGAGATCATCGGAGCTGTTTCCGAGCAAGGCAGTTGCGATTTTGTCACAGACCTCTCTGCGCCTTTTCCTATTCGCATCATCTGCGACATGATGGGCATCCCCAAAAGCCAACATGACTTCGTCTTCGAGCGAACCAATATCATTTTGGGCGCCGGCGACCCGGAATACGTATCGGACCCGATGGAAATCATTCCGGCGCTACTTGGAGCCGGCGCGGACCTGGTCGAATTGATGAAGGACCTCAGGTCCAGTCGGATCGCCAACCCGACCGACGATCTGACCTCGGCAATGGTGAACGCCGAAGTTGATGGAGACAGGCTGACGGAATCCGATCTGGGAAGTTTCTTTGTGCTCCTCGTCGTGGCGGGCAATGAAACCACCAGAAATTCGATCAGCCACGGGATGAAGGCCCTGTGCGACTACCCGCAACAGCGCCAACTCTTCGTTGACAATTTCGAGGAAGTCTTGCCTTCAGCGATCGAGGA
Organism: Candidatus Binatia bacterium; assembly: GCA_029248525.1. Taxonomy (NCBI): domain Bacteria; phylum Candidatus Binatota; class Binatia (SeqCode); species Binatia bacterium. The sequence goes on along the minus strand of JAQWJE010000035.1, from coordinate 79,316 downwards.
GATCGTGCGCTGGGCATCCCCGGTGATTTTCATGCGACGCACCACGACAGAGGATTGCGTGCTTGGAGGTCAGTCATTGAAGGCAGGTGAGAAAGTCGTTCTTTTCTACAACTCGGGAAATCGCGATGATGAGGTCTTCTCCGACCCCTACCGCTTTGATCTGATGCGCTCCCCGAATGAACACGTGGGCTTCGGCGGGCCCGGACCTCATTTTTGTCTGGGCGCGAACCTCGCCCGTCGGGAGATTGGCGTGTTCTATCGGTCCCTATTCGAGCATCTCCCCGACCTCGAAATTAGCGGCGAGCCCGAAAGGCTGGCGTCCTCCTTCATCCACGGAATCAAGCATATGCCTTGCACCTTCACTCCCCGAAAGATTGTCTGATCTCGCCGGCAGTCAGTCGTCAGATTCGAACGCAGCTGATACTCCTTCCTGATGGATCTCCGCTCTCTGCCCAGCGTGGCTGCACTTCTGGAAAGTCCGGAAGGTCTCGAAATGTCCCGGCAGTTCTCGCGAACCGCAGTGAGGCGCGCGGTCCGAGAGGTCCTGGAAACAACACGACAAGAGATCAGATCCAGCACTCGGAAATCCGAAACTCTGTCATCGGATCGCCTGCTCGCCACTGTCCAAAAACATCTGGAAGTCTCCTCGCGCCCGGAAATTCCTCGGGTGATCAATGCAACTGGGATCATTCTGCATACAAACCTCGGGCGATCACTTCTCTCCGACACGGCACAGAAGGCGATGCTCGCTGCGGCAACACATCCGGTCGCCCTGGAATTTGATCTGAAAACAGGCCGACGTGGGCACCGCGACAACCATATCCGAGACTGTCTTCAGGCTCTGACAGGTGCCGAGGATGCTCTTGCCGTAAATAATAACGCGGCAGCTTTGATGCTTGCCGTTGATACCCTCGCACACCGACGCGAGGTCATTGTCTCACGAGGAGAACTGATCGAGATCGGTGGCAACTTCAGACTACCGGATATCCTGCGGCGATCCGGAGCGATTCTTCGCGAAGTGGGCACCACCAACCGCACCCGGCTCTCGGACATCTCCGAGGCCATCACCAGGCGCACGGCCCTCATCCTCCGCGCACACCCCAGCAACTACCGGATTACCGGTTTCACCGAAATGCCCGACCGGAATGAACTGGTAGCACTCGCACGTCAGACCGGTGTTCCTCTGATGGAGGACCTCGGAAGTGGTGCTCTGCTCGATCTCCGCACAGCCGGCCTTCCCGACGAACCGGTCGTCCGCACCTCAATCGAGAGCGGCGTCGATCTGGTCTCGTTCAGTGGCGATAAGCTCATGGGCGGACCGCAAGCCGGACTCATTGTGGGCCGACGAGATCTTGTCACCGCGATGAATCAGAATCCTCTCAAACGAGCCCTACGTCTCGACAAGATGACCATCGCCGCCCTGCGCGCCACTTTGGTAACGCTGGATTCCGACCCCGACGCACTGAACACGCTGCCGATGATGCGATTTCTCATGCGCACTCCCGCCGTGCTCGAAAATCTGGCGGAAGAAGGTTGCCGCCTTTTGCAGGCCCATCTCGGCTCGGACTTCACCTGCCGTATTGTTTCGTCAACCGCCGAAGTTGGCAGTGGTGCTCAACCGACCCTACCAATTTCCAGCCGTGCCCTCACGGTCATACACCGCAACTGGCCCGCAGAGACAACCGCAGCCTTTTTTCGCTCGGCCGATCCGCCGATCCTCGGCAGAATCCAGCAGGAAGAATTCCGACTCGAACTCCACGCCGTGGAATTGCCGGCGGATCTGCTACCCAAGCATGCGGAGCTACCATCATGAAACCTTATGGAAGACGCATTCTCGGCACGGCCGGCCATATCGACCACGGTAAAACTCGACTCGTTCGGGCCATCTCCGGGAAGGAAACCGATCGACTCAAGGAAGAGAAGGAGCGTGGAATCTCAATTGAATTGGGATTCGCCCACCACGAAATTGACGGTCTCCAGTTCGGCATCGTGGATGTTCCGGGCCACGAACGATTTCTCAAGCATATGCTGGCCGGGGCTCAGGGGATTGATGTGGTTCTCATGGTCGTCGCGGCCGACGATGGCGTGATGCCCCAAACCGAAGAGCATTTCGATATCGTCCACCTCCTGGGGGTCGAAAACCTGATTTTCGTGGTCACCAAAACCGATCTGGTTTCCGCCGAACGTCTCACCGAAGTCAAGGAAGAGATCGAGATCCTGGCGGTAGGAACCAAGTTCGAGAACGCTCCGCAAATTGCCGTCTCCTCCGAAAGCGGCGAGGGCATACCTGCGCTCCAATCCGTGATCCGCGAAACCTTGCTGGTGCTCGAGCCCCGCGAAACCAACGGGCCTTTCCGGATGCCGATCGATCGTTCTTTCGTCTTGCACGGGCACGGCATTGTCGTAACGGGTACGGCCAACTCCGGTGCCGTCACCGAAGGCGACGCCTTGACCATACGCCCATCCGGGGTTGAAACTCGAGCCCGCACCCTGCAGGTGCATGGCGAACGCTTGTCGCAGGCTGGGGCAGGCCAACGCATCGCTCTGAATCTCGCTGGCATTGATCAGGCGGGGGCTCCTCGCGGCGCCTGGGTGACCGCACCGAGCGTCTGGGCGGTCACGGACCGATTCGACTGCGAGTTGGAAGTTCGCCCCGGGGCCCCGCGACCGTTGAGCAGCTTTGATCGGGTGCGCGTGCATATCGGCACATGCGAGGTGCACGGTAAATTGATTTTCCTCGGAGAAACATCGCAAGTCGCTCCCAAAGAGCGTGCCTTTTGCCAGATCGCTCTGGATGAACAGATACTTGCCGCACGTGGCGACCGCTTCGTTATCCGTATGGAAGCCGCAAACCGCACTGTAGGCGGCGGCATGGTCCTGCATCCCTCCACCGAGCGCCATAAACCCGGGCAAGAAGATATTCCCGAGTTCCTTTGCTCGCTGCGTGATGCCAGTCGCAAAGAGCAAATTGCTCCCTTCATCGAACTTCTGCCCGCCTTCGCCGCACCCGTCTCTCTGATCGAACAAGGTCTCTTGATGCCGAGTGACGAGCTGCACGCTGCCGTGCTCGCGGACCCGGGACTGGTGGCCCTTCCCAATCGGCAAAAACCCGAGACCGTCACCACCAAACGCAAATGGGACACACTGTCCCGACAAGTGGGTGATGCCCTTTCGCATTTCCACCGGTCGCACCCCATGAGTCCAGGCATGGACCTCGAGTCACTTCGCTCGAGACTCCGCATTTCAGTTCCACAGAAACTCTTTCGAGCGGTCACCGAACTTCTGGAATCCACTGGAGTTGTCGTGCGCGAAGAAGCAACCATCCGGTTGCCGCGTCACACAATTCAGGTGCCCCGGGACGAAGGGCGCATTCTCGAGAAACTCATGCAGGAAATCACGGCAGGGGGAATGTCACCACCGGACGCAAAACAACTCGCATCCGGCCTTGAACTCTCTCCAGATCGCACGCTGACTCTTCTCAAAGTGCTTGTCGATCAAGACAAGCTCATCCGCGTCTCGAGTGAGATCCACTATGATCCTGCATCGCTGGATCAGGCGACCTCGCTTTTACGCGAGCACCTCCAAAGCCATCCGGAGATTACGGTTGCCGAATTCAGAACCTCGATCGCGGCTAGTCGAAAATACGCTCTGGCTTTGATGGACTATTTCGACAAATCCTCTCTGACCGTCAGGGTCGGAGATGCGCGCCGTCTTCGCTAGACCTTTCGGAGTCGCGACCATCAATGCGCGCTGGACTTCTCCTTGGTGACCTTCACCATTCCAAGGGCCCGATCCATCGCCTCCGGGTCCATCGAGGCGGTATACGAGTCTTTCAGTCCCTGAAAGAATTCAGCTTTCCGTGCGTCGATAGCTCGCCGCAACAGCAATGCACGGATCTTTGCCTGCACCTCGGTCAGAAGGCGCTCACGCCCGGGCCGGAAATCAGTGGCCTGAATAATATGAAAACCTGAAGGAACCTCGACAATCGCGGATATTTCGAGGGGCTCCTCCAGCGCAAAAGCCGCTTCCTCAAACTCCGGTGCCATCTTGCCATAACCAAAGAATCCCAAATCGCCGCCATTGGAAGCGGAGGATTTATCCATCGAATAGCGCTTTGCCAGTGCGGGAAACGCCGCAGGGTCTTGTAACGCTTCCTGATGAACCTTCTCTGCCGTCGCCCGATCCTGCAGCAGGATATGCCGTGCACGAATCTTCCGGGTCGCAAACTTGGAGCGTTTTTCCTGGTAGTAATCCGCAACTTCCTCCGGCGAAACTTCCACCGTCAGGGCAAGATCTGCCATCACCCGATTCTGCACTAATTGTCGCAAATAGCCCGCCAGCTGATCCTGAATTTCGGGATCCTGAGCAAGCCCCGCCCGGACTCCCTCCGCGAACACCAGTTCCTGCAGGACAAGAGCCTCGAAGAGCTCATTGCGGCCCTCCGTTGTCATCTGAGCTCGGCTACGAACCGGAACCCGCGCCATTCCGCGAGCCAATTGCTCTGCTCCGAATGTCAGATCCACAGCACCAGCCTCGATCACCACCGGCCGCCCCAACTCACCCTCTGGAGAACTGAGGGGAGAGGCCCCCCCGCAGCCCGCGAAAACCAGCGCTATTCCAAGCAACAGAAACTTGCCGAACCGCAGTTTATTCATAAAATCCATCCTGAATTCCTTACCCAAATTCCAGCTCCTCAAGAACTGGTTTCAACTCCAGAGAGCAGATAGTTTGACCCAAGCCACTGCGCTCCGTTAGCAAAACCAGAGCGGAAATCTTCCTTTTCCGCTGGTTCTCCCCCTACTTTCAAATCTCTGTTCCTCGAATGGCGGCTGCTCGGCTGAGCCAGAAACTTTGCATGCGTTTTCACGACCCCGAAAGATTCGAGAAGTATTGCATTGCCAAACGCAGGACCTATCTGCGTCAACTCGCCGGCCGCCCCAACCCCCGAGGATTCTTTGACCTATGGCGTGGTGAGTTTGAGCTGACATCCCGACGATTTCAAATCGGTGGCGTCTCCGAATCCGAGACCAGCGAAGTCGCCAGAGGCCTGCGCTGGCTCCTCCTCTCCGATCTCTATGCGTTTGCCCGGAGGTCGATTCCCGACCTCCCACCAGCTCCGCAGACCGTTCTGGAGAACCTTACGGGAGGATTGCATCAAATCAGGCGTGCACGCTCGATGTTGATCACCGGCGAAGACGGAGCCGGCAAGGAGCAATTGGCCTGCCTGCTTCACACTTTGTCCGGCCGGCCCGGCGCTCTCGTCCGAATCCATGCCGGCGAACTGGGGCGCAACCCGAAAGCGAGCGCCAAACAACTTCTCCCCGAGCGGGGATCGGTTTTCTTGCGCGACATCGAGGATATGGCACCCGACGCCCAGGAAGAACTCCTCACCTTCCTCAACGGCGAAGCTCGCCGCCGTGACCTGCTGTTTTTTGCCTCCACGCAAGCCCGCTCCTGGGATCTGGCCTCGGTCCATGGCATCCGTCGCGAGTTGCTGATCCGTGTGAGTCAAACAGAAATCCGACTGCCCGGAATCGCGACCCGGGAGAAAGACCTCCTGCGCCTTGCTGAAGATGTGACCTACGACACCGTTCGTCTCGAGGGACGTCGGGTTGCCGATCTGCGACTGGAAGCGGACAGCCTCGCAACCGAATGGCAATCCGATCGCGGCATCCCCGCACCCCAGGACTACGACTTTGTGAGCGAATCTCTCAGCTATGTCTTGTGGCGCGAGAAGACCTCGATCGCCAGCCGAGCCCTGACGGCGCTCCCCCTCATCGCTGTGCCGGCCGAGGGAAGTTTTCGCGCCATCGCCAGAGTTGTTCGGGGGTTTCTGGAGGAGTCGCCGTCCGGGTCCGCTGATCAGGATCGACACAACCAGCCAGCCGAGTCCGTCGAAAAGCGAGCTACCGGCGCCCGCATTCCCACCTCATGGACGCGACGAGAGGTTCTTCAGGCCTATTATAAAGCTCTCCTCCTCGAGGAAGAAGGCGATCTGGATCGAGTTGCCGCGCGAGCGGGGCAGAAAACAACTGAAATCGCTCAGGAATTATCCGATCTGAAAATCCTGCCGAATCCGGAACCCATGACCGAAACGCCCCGGAAGAAATCTCCGAGTTTGGGGATTTCGTCTCACCCCGCGAAACCCGGGTCTTGATCGCGACGGCCTGCTGCGAGAAACTTCGAAACAGGCCCAATGCTATACTACCTTTCGACCCAGACATCTGGCGTGACCGAGGAAGAACCATTGTCATCATCCCCAATGAATCCGAACCCCGAGCAACCACCACCCACTGAGGCCACCCCTCCGAGGAATAAAGAGATGGATGATATTCTGAGACAAGCTGAGGCTCTGCTGCGTTTCTCTGGCGAAGTCGAGAACCGGATGGCCGAAAGTGGCCTTGGCGGTGTCGACGGGGTCATCGAACGCTACGTGCAGTTGCGCCAAGCCCTCGACAGGCTGAGCCAGCGAGAGCTCGATTGGGCCAAGACCGAAGTAGATCGGCTTATCGAGACACTGACCGAGGTCGCCACACAACTCGAACAATTACGCGCGATCAAGCTCGCGATCGTCGACCCGAACTAACTCGGCGCCATCGATACAGAAGATAGCCGAACCCCGCGCCCGTGGTATCGAGGAGAACATCCTGAGCCGCTCCGACTCGCGTCGGCACGAAACTTTGGTGATACTCGTCCAGTCCGGCCCAAAGCACGCAAATCGCGATTGTCTGCCAACCCAGAGCCGCGGAAGATCGCTCGGGCCGCGCCAGCGCCCGCGCGACCAATCCTGCCAGGATCGCGAACTCGGCCAGATGAGCAAATTTCCGCATGAGTCCATGTATATGATCCAGCGACTCGGGCTCCAGATAGGGAAATAGCGCACCCAGAATCGGCAGGAAAAATCCTCCCGTACCGTCGCCATCAAACCAGCCCGTCGAGAGCGTCCATATGACGCCAGCCCATAGGGCAACTGGCACCCACCGACTCAACCAGGAGGGTTCGGCAAGAAGCGCCCCGGGCGCGTCGCCCTCAGTTCGAGCGGTTGCCACTCGCCTGCAGGTCTTGCTCGATCGCGAAAGCGTAGAGGAATTGTTGGGGTGTAATTCCGCCTTTCAACATCCGACCATTGATAAAGATCGTCGGGGTCGACGCAATTCCGAGGGCGTTCCCTGCCGCGAGGTCGACCTGGATAGCATCTCGAGCCGCAGGCGAATCCACGCAACTCTCCAGATCTTCCACGTTCATGCCGAGACTCTTGCCGATCGCGGGGATGGATTGTGGCGAAAGAGTTTTCTGGTTGGCAAAAAGGGCTCGATCAAATTCATGTCCCTTGCCGACCTCATGGGCACACCACGAAGCAAATGCCGCATCGCATGCCATGTCGTGAGCAGTTCCCTTGACCGCCGGGTTACAGTCGGGGTGCAGGGGGAAATTGCGGTGGTGAACCTCGATATTCAGATCACTCGCAGCGATCGCCTGCTCCAGATCAAAGAAGGATCGTCGGCAGTGAGGGCATTGGAAATCAGAGAACTCGACAACGGAGATATCCGCCGTTCCAGCCGAGACCCCCGCCGGCAGTGGATGCTCCATTACTGGCTGCGAGGTATAATACACATAGAATCGAGGGTCTTCGCGACGGATCTCGGATCCTGACGCCGCGGCGTCGAGAGCGGCCGGTGGCTCTTCCTGCGAGGCAACAAGCACCCCGATCGCGAGGAGAGCTCCGACTGCGGCGCCCCCGAGAATCGGCTTGGGCTGCCAGCTTTTGGGCGCACCCGGTTGCAACAGCCTAACCTGCCACGCGGCCACGGCAAAAAGCGCAAGAGCCGTTGCGTCGAGCGACAGGCATATCGGACACAAGACACCGATGAGGACGGTCGAAACCACGAGATAGTAAAGAGAAATTGCCAAGATAACGCCGCTGAGAGCCAGCAGATAGGTTGCCCGAGCGACTCGCTCGCGTCCCTTGGCCGCGAATGTCCAGACGGACAGGCCAAGCGCCATCAGCCATCCCAAAATGCCCCAGCTAGCGACCGGTGTCCCCAGAAACGTCGCGTGAGTACTTCCCAGCACGGCATCACAGGACATCTCCTGATTCACATCACAAAAACTTGAATACGCGCCCTGACTCGACGCGATCTCCTGATGGATGTAGAGACCGGTAACACCCAGAGCGATGCCCAGGATCGATAAAACAATAGCAGCAACAGGAAGCATGCCCGTTGAAGGCGTCGAGTCTGACACATCGGTATTCGGCCGCGTTTTTCCCATGGTAGGCCTGAATCCTATCGCTGGCACATCCTTACTTCAACCGCGATTCTGGGCGCTGCTCACATCCCTTCTGGTCGTCCTCCTGCTCGGCGCTCCATCGCCGGCCGCAGCCCAGAACCTCCTTCGGAACGGAAACTTCAGTCAAGGTACGGCCGAGAAACCCGCCAGCTGGGTCTCGGACCTTTGGGCCAGAAACGTCGGAACCGAGTTCCGCTGGGAAGCCCCCGAGCAGGGACTTGGCATCGTCGTCATTGAAAGCCGGAAACCAAATGATGCCCGGTGGACACAAAGCGCTCGGGTGAAAGCGCGGACCTGGTATCACCTCTCCGGCTGGGTTCGCGGAAAAAATGTATCCGCTGCTGGTCTGGGGGCCAACCTGTCCATTATGCGTGGCTTTGATAACGCTGGCGGCTTGCATGGAGAAGATACCGGCTGGCGCAACGTCTCCATGTATTTTCGGACCAACCCCGGCGAAGAACTCGTCACCGTTGCCTGCCGGCTTGGCGGCTACGGACAGGAGTCCAGCGGCGAGGTGCAATGCACGGGAATTGACCTCTCCGAGGTCGGTGGTCCGCCGGCACATGCTGCATTTATCTACGGCGACCGCAATCCTGAACAGGAAGCGTCGGGGATTCCCGCCGGCATGGCGATCTTGCTGCTTCTCGCATTCGCGGTGGTGAAATTCGGATGGCCGACTGCCGATACCCCAAAACCCGAACTCGGGATCCTTGCCGTCATTCTGGTTTTGATTCTGGTTGCGAAGGTCCTGATCGCCCCCCTTTATTCCTACAGGGTCGACTTGGGAACTTATGCGGCATGGGCTTCGCGGCTGGCCCAACTCGGACCGGCGAACTTCTACGCCTCAGGATATTTTGCCGACTACCCGCCCGGCTATATGTACGCGCTCTGGGCGGTCGGCGGGGCGGTCAAAGCACTCGGGATCGCATGGAGCAGCGCGACTGCCATCATCCTTCTGAAACTCCCTGCCCTGCTCGCAGACTTCGCGATCGCCTGGCTGACATATATTCGCCTGCGGCCTGGAGGCAAAAGTCTCGCATGGGGTGCCGCGTTGGCATTCGCCCTGAACCCGGCCCTGATCTTGAACTCGGCTGTCTGGGGGCAGACCGACTCCATCTTGTCCCTGCTGCTGCTGCTCGCGTTCCTCGCGCAGGGAAAACGACAATTCGAACTCTCCTTCGCATTGCTTGTTCTTGCGATCCTGACCAAGCCGCAAGCGCTCCTGGTCGCGCCGCTGTTTATTTTCTGGCCGTGGGGTTGGTGGCGCAGCGGTCGTGCCGTCACAACGGCTCTGATCGCACTGGCGACGACCTTCTTGATTGCCGATCCATTTCGCTCCGGCAGACCCTGGTCGTGGCTGATCGAACTGTATAGCGGTACCGCCGGAAATTATGCCGAGACCTCGGTCAACGCCATGAATCTGGCGGCGGTCCTGTTCGGCATGCGCGGCCAGGATGCCGTTCTCCATGGCGGCCTGCCCGCACAGGCCTGGGGCTTCATCATCGGCCTCGGCATTGGCCTGGGGTTTCTGGTCGCTTACCTTCGCGCGCGCGACCGGGTCTCTTATACCCAGTTACTGGCCGCGGCGACTTTGGTGGCATTCGTCTGCCTCACGCGAATGCACGAGCGCTACCTCTATCCCTTCTTCGTATTTGCCGGCCTTCTTGGCGTCAGTGGTCGCAACGGGATTCTCTACTGGCTTCTCTCGGGGCTCTTTCTCACCAATGAGTTGGTGGTCTACCTCGAGCAAGCTCAGGCTACAGCCGGACCCGTCTGGCTTTGGCAATCCGTCGGCGTTTTGACCACCCTCGGGATGCTCGCCTGGCTGGCTCTGGCGACGAAAACCGGAAAAGGCACCTTCGAACCGCCGGGTGCAGCGGTGCTGAAAATTGACGATCAGCAATGGGCGGATTCTCACCATGAGGAACAGGTTCCTCTGCCAACACCGCCCCCCGACCCGGACCGGCAAAAGCGCCCCGCTTGGAGCCTCTCCGAAGTCGCCGCCCTGAGCCTTTTGATGATGGCCGGAGCCTGTTTACGCTTCTGGAATCTGGGCGAGCCCGCGGAAATCGTTTTTGATGAAACCTATTTCGTCGAGCAGGCCCGTCAATATTTGAGCGGCGTTGATTTCATGGACCCCCATCCGCCTTTTGCGAAATGGGTGATCGCTTCGGGAATCGCGATTTTTGGCGACGAACCTTTCGGGTGGCGGGTCATGAATGCCTTTGTCGGCACAACCTTGATCGGCCTTATGTATCTGCTCGGGCGCGAATTATTCCGGCAACGCTTCGCGGCGTTTGTGGCGGCCTTCTGTGTCACTTTCGATGGTCTGCTCCTTGTGGACTCGCGCATTGCCGTGATCGATATTCACTATATCACCTGGGCCGTCGGGGCTTATATCCTGACACTGCGTCTCGTAGCGGACCATGACTTCCGGAATATACGAAGACTGCTGACCATTGGCGCCGTGCTCGGAATCTCGGTGGGAGCAAAGCTCTATATACCGTTCTTCAGCTTCCTTCTTGTTCTGGCGACAATTAGTTGGCTGGGGTGGCAAGAGGCACGGCGTCGGCGAATCCAACCCGTTCGATTCCTCCTGCTACCGATCAATATCGTGGGATGGACCGCTTTCGCGTTCTACACCCTGACATTCGCAGGCGACTATTTCTGGGGTTGGTGGCATTCGCCGGTCGACCTCGTGCGCTATATCTTCATCGACGTCCCCGGCTATCAAGCCGCCGTGGCTGATGCGACTCACCCCTACAGCTCGCAATGGTATACGTGGCCACTCCAGCTGAAACCCATCTGGTATTTCTGGCGCGATGCCTCACAGGAACAGGGAACTGTCGTGGGCATCTGGGGGCTCGGGAATCCGATTCTTTGGTGGGCTTCGGTCCCCGCGCTGCTGCTCGCTCTTTTCCACACTTTCAAATACCGAAGTTTCGTCTCCGGATTCATCGTGGCCGGCTGGCTGCTCCATATCTTGCCCTGGGTCGGGATCGGACGAACCCTCTTCCTCTATCATTATCTTCCCAGCCTTCTGTTCGGCTTCCTCGCACTCGCGTGGATGATTGATCGTCTAGCGCGGGGCGTGGGTGGACCCGCTGAAAGAAGTTTTACGGGACTGATATTGATAGCCACGCTTCTACCTTTTGCCGGAGAAGCCGCGGGCAGGTGGGGGTGGTGGTGCTTGATCGGATTGCTTGCTGGCTATCAGGCAATTATTCTTTCCCGGCGGGCAAACCCTGTTCGACTCGGTCAGGTTGTCGCCGTCGGTTTTCTCCTGGCTGCGATTGGAGTTACTGTTTATCTTCTGCCTATCTGGCTTGGCACGCCAATCACCAAAAGCGCCTGGGAAGCACGCATGTGGATTTCAAAGGTCGGAACCATGGGGTGGTTATGATGCAATTCATTTCCCGACTCTCAGTCCTTCTCGTATTCATATTCATCTCCCCGGCGATGGGCGCTGAACAGTTGGTGCGCAATGGACTCTTTGATCAGGGCGCCGAGAACAAGCCTGCACATTGGATGCAGTCCGGCTACGCCAAGGGCGACACCACCAGCAACTTCAGCTGGTCTGTCGGTGCCGATGGATTAGGCGCGATCGGGATCGAAAATGACAGACCCAATGATGCCCGCTGGGTGCAAAGTGTGCCGGTATCCCCGGACACCTGGTACCGCATCGCCGGCTGGGCCCGCACCGAACGGGTAGGCTCCGGCAAGATGGGGGCCTATCTCTCCCTGATGGGAACCTTTCACAACACACAGGACCTTCGCGGCACTCAATCCTGGAAGCTGTTGTCCATGTGGGTTCGTACCGGCTCTCTCGATACCCGACTCGAGATTGCCGCGAGGCTCGGTGGCTATAGTTCCGAAAATACCGGACAGGCCTTTTTCACCGGAATCACTGTCGAGGAAGCGGGGTATCCAGCCCTCGGAACTTCCTATGTCTACGGCGGGACGGCGGGCGAAGTTCCGGAGAATAATCCCCTCTGGGTGGAAATTGTCGGCCTGCTGTTGGTGGTCGGCACGGCATTGCTGATCTGGCGCTATGTCGCCGGCGCCGAGAACCGTTTGCCCCGATGAAATCTCGGCTGCTCCTGCTGCTCCTGCTCACTCTGTCTGGTGGATGGTTACGTTACCAGAATCTGGATTTCGGCTTGCCGGGACTCTATCGACCCGACGAGGAATATCTCGTCTCTCGAGCCATCTCTTTCGAAGAAGACCTCAATCCTAATTTCGCCGTTTATCCTGCATTGCAGATGTATGTGCAGGCAGCAGCGCTCCAGACGCGCTCGTGGTGGAACAAAGACACGCGTCCACTATCCGAAAAATTTGCCGCGGAGGGCATCCATACCGCACATCTCTCCGGACGAGAGGTCGCTGCCGGCTTCGGCACACTCACCATCCCGGCGATCTACTGGGCAGCCTCAGCCACCTATGGGCCTGTCGCTGCTCTTGCGAGTGCCGCGAGCATGACCGTTGCCACCATTCATGTTCGCGAGTCGAAATATGCAACGACTGACGCCGCCGCGACCTTCTGGCTGACGTTGGCCATCGGAGCCATGCTGCGCGTTCTTTCCGATGGTCGCCTGCGTTACTCCCTGCTGGCCGGTGCCCTCACCGGACTTGCCATCGCGACGAAATATCCAAGCGGCGCCCTGCTGGCCGGCCTCGCATTTGCGCACGTCGGCGCGCGATGGAGAGAGGGACGCTCCCTATGGCGAACGTTTCGAGATATCCGACCGTGGCTGACTCTGTATACCGCGTGCGTGGTGACGTTTCTCGGCACTCCCTACACATTTATCGACTGGCAGGAGACGGTTCAGGGATTTGAATATCAAAGTGGTTTTGTCGCCCGGGGAGTCGGCAATCCCTACAGCAGTTGGGGCTGGGAGTGGTTCCTCACTCGGGTACTTCCGGACAGCTTTGGGCCGGAGCTGGCACTCGTTCTGGTCCTGGCGACATTATGGGTTTTTTTGCGCCCACGACTTGGGACATGGTCCCTGCTGATCTTCCTCGCCACGGCACTCGTGGGTATCACTCAAAGTCGCTACACTTTTTATCGCTATATCATGATCCCGCTTCCGGTCTTTCTGATCTTTTTCGGGATTCTGATGGCCGATCTCCGACGAGCGCTGATGATAATGATGCCTCGGCCTCTGGCGGCACTCGCAACCGGACTACTTGTGGTCGTTCTCCTCGTCCCGTGCCTGATTCGAGACTATAAACTCAATCGACTCCTGAGCCGCCGAGACTCGCGCGAAGTTGCCCTGCAATGGATCGGAGAAAATATCGCGCCTCGAGAAATAATTGCGGCAACGGATCACGGCACACCCTACGGTAAGCCGCAGGCAAGAGGGCGACCCCGCTTCGTCGCGCTGGCCTCGCCCGAAGAACTGCGCCGAAAGGGGGTCCGTTGGATCCTCTCGGACTCCGATATTCTGCCCTTCTACTCAAAGGGGCCCACCCCAGCTCAACGGCGATGGCTCGAGACGGAAGCAATTATGCGGTTTGAGGTCGACCCCCGAAAGCCGAACACACCGCCTCCCTTGTTCGATGAGGCGGATGCCTTTTACGTGCCGCTCCGGCACGGGTCGAGCATCAAGCGACCGGGGCCACGGATTCGCATCTGGGAACTCCTGCCGGAATAATTTTCACGGCCGGGAAATCGGCTTGCAGACCTCACCGCGGGGCGATAGCCCACGGCGATGGCCGAATTTACTATCTACCACAACCCGAAGTGCTCCAAGTCCCGCGAGGCTCTCGCCATTCTTCAGGAAAAAAACGTGGACCTCGAGATCATAGAATATCTGCAGACACTGCCGTCAGCCCGGATGCTCGAGGAATTTCTTGAAAAGCTCTCCGGCGAACCCGAGGCACTCCTGCGCAAGGACAAACGTTTCGCGGAGCTTGGTTTGAAAGCCGAAGACTATACGACACCCGCAAGGGTGATTGCCATTCTCGAAAAACACCCCGAGTTGATGCAGCGCCCAGTCATCGTGCGCGGGCAACACGCCGTGATTGCCCGACCAGGTGACCGAGTTCTCGAACTTCTCGATTGAAATTTCAGACCACTCCGGCCCCCTGGGCCGACTCCCCGCTAGCGAATATCCTTGACCACGATTTCATCCGAGTCAGGGGGCAAGTTGATCAACAAGCCGTCAAAACTGATTTTCGTACCCTCGGGACGCACCTCCGATACACCTCTCAGCCAAACCCACTCGAGGAGAAAATTATCCGGGTAGGGCACCATATGATAATACGCGAGGAAATCGACGTTGGCGCGATTGGCCACTTCCGCGACTTCTACCGGCGTTGCATGATAATCGAGAATATCATGTGTGATTTTTGCCGCCCTGGGACGGCCCAACTGGTTCGCCTGCGAGGACATGCGCTCCACGATATGCGCCGCCAGAGCCTCGTGAACCAGAACATCCGCATCACGACTCAGGGACACCACTGCCTCCGAGGCCGTCGTATCTCCACTGATCACCACTGACCGGCCGCGGTAGTCGAAGCGATAGGCCACGGCCGGATCGACCGGTGCGTGCTCGACCTTGATCGCGCGAACGCGCAGTCCCTCGTCCGCAAAGACCAGGACCTCTGTCCCGGTCGGGTCACCTTCGCCTATGCCAATTGGCATTGCACGCAAATCGCCGACATCTTCCGGCAGGAGATCCGCACCATGGTGCGCGGTACGGTACTTGTGAGAGTGCTTGTAAGCCAGCTGAAATCCGGCCACCACCTCAGCCACTCCTTCAGGCCCATATACGGGGAAAGGTGCCTCCCGTCCCCCTACCCAACTCTGCAGGTTCATCGCCGGAAGGTCCTCAATATGGTCCGAATGAAAATGAGTCAGCAGAACGCCGGCAAGGGAGGGGCCCGGGACCCCCCAAAGCTGCAAGTTCTCGGCGCTACCGTTACCCGCATCCACGATCCAGACGCGACCGCCTGCCGCAACAGCGACGCAGGGCCCCGCAGCCTCACGCGAGGGTAGCGGAGAGCTCGCCCCGCAGATCAAGACCTGAAGGCCCGGGCCGGAAAGTGGATCGGTCTGGCCTGCCATGCGGCTTGCGATCGCACGGTCCACCAGCTGGTCCTGAACCCCTGCTGTGCAACCAACCATCAGAAGTAGGGAAAAGCCGCATGTCAGGACAAGGCCCGACCATCGATGCACCATCGGAATACATTTCATGTACAATTTGATGACAAACCTCTTCGAGGTTTACTAGGACTCACCTCGGACGACCTAACCATTCCACTCGGGCAGACGATCGCATCCGGCCTGCAAGCTCTCCGATTTCGGGCCCTGCGCCCAGAAACAAATCCATTCGCGTCGGCCCCTTGATCGCAGCACCTGCATCCATGGCAATCACGATGGTATCCAGAGATCGGCCATCCGGCAGCAGGCCTCGGAGCCGGCCGACGCTACCCGGAGGATGAACGGTCGGATCCACTGCAACCGAATGCCATGGGACCAGAGGCACTCCCAAACTCCCGAGGGGACCGATCGAGGGGTCGAGACCGAGCTCCCGGAAGTAGATATAGCGCGGATTCAGCAATAGGGTCGCCGCGACTTTTTCCGGATTTTCGGCAAGCCATTTTCGGATCCCGGGTGCCGTCGCCGCAGCGAGCGTCAAATCACCACGCTCGACCAGCACCCTTCCGATGGATTGGTAGTCGTGCTCGTTATGGGCCGCGTAGCCGAGGCGAATTCTTGTGCCATCGGCAAGCCGCAGGCGGCCAGAGCCCTGAATCTGCAAAAAGAAGAGTTCGACCTGATTATCGGTCCAGAA
Organism: Candidatus Binatia bacterium; assembly: GCA_029248525.1. Taxonomy (NCBI): domain Bacteria; phylum Candidatus Binatota; class Binatia (SeqCode); species Binatia bacterium. The sequence continues at coordinate 63,228 of JAQWJE010000035.1, read as the reverse complement.
GAGCTCGAGACCCTGACCGCCCAACGCGCCCTCCTCAATCTCGCGACGACTTTTCGCTCGTTTTACGGGATCGGCAGGTGGGCCATACACAGGGTAGCGAAACCGCTTCGATCGATTTCGGCGTCCTTCGAGGATCGGTTCATAATAACCGGTGAGAAGAACCTCGGTCCTGCGCAAATTACCAAGCCCTTTTTGAACCGCTTCCGGTTCCACACTCCCCCCGGCCGATAGATAGCTCGACAACGCCTTCAGGGGCGGAGGTACGTCTTGCTCATTTGCGAAACCTCGAGATGCCGCACGAACGGCTTGCCCGAGGCCGTCTCCGGACGGGAGAAAGGCAGGGGGAGCTTGTCCCGGAACCCGAACAGCGGTCGAGGTCTTTCGATTCACCTTGATTTCGATTCCCGGGAGAGTCCCCGTAGCAAGAAAAGGAACCTCCATCTCGCCTGATGCCCGCAACCAGGGCTTGGTGCCGGGAACGATGGTCGAAAAATATTTACTGTCCGCTGGGTCGAGAAGGACCTCGCCCGCTACCCGCAGCTCTCGATTGGGTCCGACTTGGCCTTCACCCGACAGTTCAAATCCTTCCGCCTGAATTCGAATGTTCCGGCCATCCAGCATCCCGTCTTTCAGGCGCAGATCGGCTGTCAGTGTTCGGAAACGGGTATTATAGTTTTTTGCCGCACGAACCTCGGAATTTCGAAGTTCTTTTCTCGGTTCAGGTGCCAGCGATGCCATCAGATTCTTCACCAGCGAAAACCCCGGCAGTGCCCCCGGGCCCACTTCCGCTCGGCCGGCACCACCGAGGCTATTCATGAGCGAATCAAAATCCCGGCCAGTTGCGGAAATTTGCCCCTCGAAATGCAAACGTCCTCGGATCACATCGGCCGCAGGCCCCAACAGACGAAGTGGAACGCCGCCAAAGGCTGCACGTGGGAAAACATAGGACGGTACTCCCCCGTCCCCAAAGGAAACCTCTCCTTGAAGCCGAAAGGGCGCCTTTGTCAGAGAGGAAGACCCCGAGATGCTGACCTGAACCGGTCCCGGCCCCTTGATCGAATCGATCTGCGCACCGACGCCACTCAGCACGAAGTTCCCGGTCTTTCCAGCGCCCAGATACCGGATGGTTGCACCCTTGAGATAGACCGCGGCAACTCCGTGCTGCCATGCTGCATCGCGAATTGCCTTGGGCGGCCTCGCACCCGGCAAGAGGGGATCCACCGAATAGCGACCCGGCGCCGTCTCGACGATCGTAATCGTGGCCTCGTCCAACGCGATCGACGCCCGAAACTCACCCGCCAACAAACTTGAGAGGATGGGCCTCAGAGTCGCCTCACGGGCGGTGACCGTCGGGGCTGTTCCTTTATGAAGCGCGAGGCTTAGTTCCGAAATCCTGAGCGTCGGTCCGTCCTCGAAGGTCAATTGCACATCCGCTGCCGAAACACCTCCGCCCATCATCTGATCCAGCCGGCCCATTGCCAATAACTCGATCTGCGCACCGGTGATGCGTCCAAGCGAGAGCGCCGCAGCCACGCTGCCCGCAACCAGCAGAAAGGACGCGGCCATCCGCCATAGGTGTCGACCCTTCCGGGGAGAGGCAGGCTCCGAAGCCGCACGCGAGGCCATCAGAAGGACTTCCGAGCAGGATGCGCACGCCGCGAGATGTTTCTCCACACGGGATCGATCAGGTTCGACCAGAACGCCGTCCGCAAATGCCGCTAACGTGGTGTCCGACGGATGGTTCAGATCATCCGGCGTGCCATGCCCCAGAGCATCCTGAATCATCCCACGAATTACCTGATCTTCCTTGCCAGCGTGTTCTTTCATGAAGCGTGCTCCAAAAGACTCCGTAGACGGCGATGCAGCCGCATCTTGCGAACATAAGCGGCATTCCGACTGATCCCCATCACCTTGGACACTTCTTCCATCGTCGCATCCTGATAGTAGAACAAGCGGACAAATAGTTGGTCCCCCGGTGAGAGTTCTGCGATCAATCCCAAAACATGCTGGCGCTGCTCGGAGGCAACAGCAGCGCTCTCGGGTCCGCTGTCTTCGACAGCGACATCCGGAATTCCAGCCGGCGATCTCGTCTCGAGACTTTCCACATTCTCTCCAGCTGCAAGACTGCGGATTCGGTCGATTGCCAGGCGGGTGACCACCACCCGCAACCAGGTAGCCAGGCTGGCACCATTGCGTCCCTCATATTGACGCAGCTTCCGCGAATTCTCGCGGAATAAAGCCAGCAGGACCTCCTGCCGCAGATCCTCCAGATCTTCCTCCTCCAATCGACGGCCGTAACGACGGAAAGTCCCAACCAGAGTCCACCGAATCAGCCCATCCGTCGACATCACGAATTCTTCCCGAGCCTCCGAATCCCCATCCAGACACCTCGAGAGCAGATCCACATCCGCGACCGTCATGACCCTCGCCTCAGACGAGGTTATCTTTCGGATTTCGCGCGCCATTCCCGAGCACACGCTACCCGAGCCAGCTTCTGGCCTAAAACGGCTGCGAATTGTTAATTCCTCGAGAAAACCGCCGTGAGGCCTCCCTTCAGCATGGAAACGGGCGTGGCGGCAGTCTACCATGTGGAACGGGTGCGACGGGACGGTTGGATGAAAGATTCTCCGATCCCCTCCGTCCATGGTTACGATGTTGACAATTTTCCTCAGTTTTTCAGCCTTCCTCGTCGGGCTCGCTCTGGTCTGGCGTTTGGCCTACCGAGCAGGCTTCGCAGAGGGACGCAGCACCATTCCCCTCCACCTGATCCGGGCGCTCGCAAAGCACCGCGTGTCCTGCGACGGAGAAGCACCACAAATCGTGGCCGCTGACCTCGGGGAGGCGCTTCTTCTGCCACCCGACGAGATCCGCCGGTTGCAGGAGATTCGGCCGGAGGTCGCCGAAAAAACACCCGTACCCGGGAAGCTCCGCCCCGCATCCTGAAGCCGCGAGGTTCTTTTCTCCCACCGCCACCGCCCTGATTGAAGGTGGGCCTTCGGTCTGACAGTCTCGGGGAATGGCCCCGAGAAATCCGCACCTGAGTGCACGAGAGCGGCAGAAGATCGAAACTCGCCAGCGCCTCTACGATGCCTCTCTGGGATTATTCCAGAAAAAAGGTTTCGATCAGGTGCAGGTTGACGAGATCGTCAAAGTCGCGGGAGTCGCCCGAGGCACCTTTTATCTCCACTACCAGGGTAAAGAAGAAGTCCTTCAGGCGTTCCGCGACAACGTGGAGGAAGGCCTGAAGAAGCGCCTCGAAGCGATCGAGGCACCCAAATCCATCGACGAGCTTCTTTTGCGGGTCACGCAAGCCCTTCTCGAGACACGCGAAGAGCCCGAAACCGTGCGGGACCTCGTCGGGCTCGCCTTTCGAAGCCCCGCCACCCATGACTGGAAAGAAAGCCCGCAAATCGAGCCGATCTCACGATGGATCGAAACCTTCCAGAAGCAGGGCAGCATTCGGCAAGACCTGCCTCCCAACGTGATCGGGGCTCTGTTCATCGCCGGCGTTTTCGGTTTCCTGATCGGCCCGGCCGCCCCCCGTCGGGGCCGCCGCAGCGCAATCGATCAATTCCGCGAAATCTTTGTGGCTGGCCTGCGCCCCTGAAAAACCTCTGATTCAGCTGACGGAATTGCCATCTTGCGCGCCAATTCCCATCAGGCTACCCGATGGAGAGCATCAAATGTTCATCACGACGGCACCATCGGGTGGTAGGAACCATGTCTGAAAATCTTCAATTCTCTGCAAATATTGCCATTATCGGAGGTGCCACAGCCGGCGCCGAAGCGGCCTCTCGACTCCGCGAAGCCGGCGCATTCTGCGTCGTATTCGAGCAAAACGATCGTCCTTACGGAAAAGTCGAAGATGGATTGCCCATGTGGCACCACGCTCTGCGCAATAAGGAATACCGGACAATCGACGAGAAACTCGATCAACCCGGAATCTCCTTTCTCCCTTCCACCGGGATCGGTCGCGATATCACCTTCCATGAGCTTCTCGAAGATTGGGGATTTGATCTCATCCTGCTGGCGAATGGTGCGTGGCGAGATCGCGCTCTGCCTGTTTCGGGAGCCGATACCTACATCAACCGTGGTCTGGTCTACCAAAACCCATTTATTTACTGGTTCAACCATTACCGCGAAGCCGGCTATGACGGTCCAACCTACGAGGTCCAGGATGGGGCGATCGTCGTCGGGGGTGGGCTGGCTTCCATTGACGTCGCCAAGGTCCTGCAGATCGAGACCACGCTCAAGGCCTTGCGCGAGCGCGGGATTGAAGAAGATGTCGTCGAACTGGAAACGAAGGGCATCCCGGCCACCCTCACGAAACATGATCTGACCTGGGAAGATCTCGGCTTGGAAGGTTGTACGATTTATTATCGCCGCCGGATCGAAGATATGCCCCTTGCCGATCCTCCGCCCAACGCTACGGCAGAGAAGATCGCCAAAATTGAATCCGTTCGAGTGAGAATGCTGGAGAAGGCTCGCAGCAAGCTGCTCTTCAAAGTCGAGCCACTCTGGTCGCCGATCGGCTTGTTGACCGAGGGTGACAAGCTGGCCGGCCTCCGATTTGCGCGCACGCGTCTGGATGAAAATGGTAAAGCCGCCATCGTCCCCGGCGACGTTCGCAATGCAGACGCATCCTTGGTGATTTCTTCGATCGGTTCGATCCCCGAACCCATCGAAGGTCTGCCGATGGATGGAGAACTTCTCCGCCTTGAAGACGCGGACAAGGGCAAGGTTGTTACCTTCGAGAATGTTTTTGGTTGCGGCAATGTCGTTACCGGGAAAGGCAACCTTGTAGCCTCTCGAAAACACAGCGCTTCGGTGGCGAGCTACCTTGCCGAAAAGGTTGCTGCGGTAGACTCTTCGAACACCGAAAAGATTTCACAAAAGGCAGCTCAACGCCACGAAGCCATCGGCTATGGCGGATACCGCGCATGGGTCGACGCGCACACGCCGAAAGACTGATCGCGCACCGATGAGCGACTCCCCAGGCCGCGTGGTTCAAGGCAATATGATCGGGCTTACGATGTCCGATATTGACGTCTGGAGCGACCGCGTGGTGACAGTTCTGGGGCAAAACCCGGGACCCTTTACCGGGCCGGGTACCAATACCTACCTGGTCGGAACCTCCGCACGCCCGCTTCTTCTCGACACCGGAGATGGCACGCCCGCCTATATGCCTCTCCTGATTCAGGCACTCGACGAGCATCGCGACAGCCGGGAGCTGCAAGGAATTGTCGCCACCCATGCTCATCCGGACCATATCGGCGGTATCGCGAACGTCCGCGAACATTTTGGCGATCTGGTCACATCCAAGCGCCCCTGGAAAGGTATGGATGGGCCGATTGACGGACCTGTTGTGGCGATCGATGGCGAGGCAGTTATCGAAACCGAAGGTGCAACTCTGCGGGCAATTTTCACGCCCGGACATGCATGTGACCATCTCTGCTACTGGCTGGAGGAAGAGCGGGCGATCTTCACCGGCGATGTCGTCCTCGGTGCAGGCACGACCGTGATTCCGGAACATGGTGGGGACCTTTTCGACTATATGGAGTCTCTGCAGAGGCTCCTCGAGTTGGAGCCCGAAGTTCTCTACCCCGCCCACGGCCCGGTCATTCGGAATGCCGGCGAAAAGATTCGCCAGTACATCGCCCATCGGAATTTACGCGAGGAGCAAATCCTCGAGGTTCTCGGCCAGGGCGTTTCGGCTGTCCCGGATATGGTCCGAATTATCTATGCGGATGTGCCCGAGTTTCTATGGCCGGCGGCTGGAACCTCCGTTCGGTCCCATCTGGGCAAGTTGTTGCGCGAGAACAGGGTCATCCGCACCGGAGATGATTGGTCGCTCGTCTCCTGAGCTCGCTCAGCACTGCAGTCGGTCGAGAGCATCCATTGCCTCCGTACGAATGCGCTCCACCAGTTCCTGGCATGTGGGTTCATCTTCGATCAATCCAGCAACCGAGCCGCTCGGCAAATAGCCGCTTATAGGATCGCCTTCAGTCATCGCGCGTCGAGCGAGCATCGGAGCATTCGCGGCAAGAAGTAGCTGACTCCGCGTCAGACCCTCGTTTTTCCGCATGGCCAGGCCCGACTTCAGCAGGTCCAGAATCGACGCACCCGAAACGCGACGAAATTCCATTGCGTTGCGAAAGGCGAACATCAACCGGGACAGCCCGCTGCTGCCCTCGAGTTCACGCACCAATTCGTTCACCACCACTCGCTGGGGCATACCGTCGATCTCGGATGTCACAATCACATCTCCCAGCCCCGCCTCAATATAACGATTCATCGTCTGCGCCGGCACCGGACTTTCCTGAGTCAGCAGAAAACGAGTACCCATGGCAATCCCGGCAGCTCCATAGGCAAGCGCCGCTACGAGACCTCGCCCGTCCTTGAAACCACCGGCCGCAAGAACCGGAATCTCGACAGCATCGGCGCAGGCTGAAATTTGCAGGGAGGTGGGAATGGATCCAGTGTGGCCACCACCCTCGCCTCCCTGCACAATCACCATATCGGCGCCCAGCTTCTCGGCCTTTTGCACATGCCTCGGTGCACCACAGGTCGGGATACAGAGAACACCTTCTTTTTTGAGTCGCTGGATCAAATCCGCACTTGGCGCGCGATTATAGCCTGCGGCTCGAACCTCGTAACGGAGAATCATTTCGACAATCTCCGCAGCGCCCGGAGCATCCATCAAGAAGTTCACCCCGAACGGGCGATCGGTCAATTCTTTGGTCTCCCGAATCGAAGCTTCCACTTCCTCGAGAGGAAGTCCTGCCGCTGCAAGGAATCCGAAAACCCCCGCGTTGCAAGCACCGGCCACGAGAGACGGTGTCGCTACCCACCCCATCCCGGTCTGCACCACCGGAATATCAATTTCCAGAAGATCACAAACACGCGTATGGAGGGGATTCGCAGTTTTTGACGTCATATCTCTTTTCTAACGGAAGCACACAAAAGGTCCATGATTACCCTGCGGAAGCCCTGATTCGGGGCGGCAGCCGTAATCCCTGCTTTCTTTCACCCTCGGAGTTCGCAACACTGGAGTTATGCGAACAATCGTCTGGTTTATGCTCGCTGGCCTCTCATGGATCTCTTGCAGCGCCCCGATCCCTGACCTCCCCGCCGATGCCCCTGAAATTCTCGTATTCACGCGAACCACGGAATATCGTCACGAAAATATTGAGGCGGGCCTTGCGGCCATGGAGCTTGAGGGAAAACGGCGAGGCATCGCGGTCGATACGACCGACGACCCGACCGTGTTCACCAAAGAGGCCCTCGCGCCCTACCGTGCGGTAGTTTTCTTCAACACCACCGGCGACGTGCTTGACCGCAACCAGCAGGTCGCTTTCGAGCGGTATATCCAAGCCGGAGGCGGCTTCGTCGGAATCCATGCTGCGGCCGACACCGAGTGGAAAAACAACGCATGGCCCTGGTACACGCGATTGGTCGGTGCCGCATTCCTCAGCCATCCAAATGAACCGTCGAACGTGCAGACGGCGACCGTTCGCCTCGTGAGCCCCAATCATCCGTCCACGGCAACCTTGCCGGACGCCTGGGAACATGAAGATGAGTGGTATGATTACCAAAGGTTCAGCGAGGGCGTCGATGTGCTTCTCCGCGTCGATGAAGAAACTTATCAGGGCGGAGCCACCGGAGAGTTCCATCCCATCGCATGGAAGCGCATCTTCGATGGAGGGCGGAGTTTCTACACCGGACTGGGCCACACCGAAGACAGCTTCTCCGAGGAACTCTATCTCGACCACCTCTTCGGCGGCATCCGGTGGTCGATGGGCGACGGCCAAGGTCCGCCCGCTCTGCAATATGAGCAAAGCGCCCCCCTGCCCTGGCGGGTCATGTCGGAAACAATTGCTCGGAGTATCGGGGAGCCCATCGCTTTCGAGTTCAATCCGGACGGCGAATTATACATCATCGAACGCAGGGGTCGGATTCGTCATCTCGACCCCGCGACGGGGGAAGTCTCGGATGCAGGTCAGTTGGAAGTCTATGCCGAAGCAGAAAACGGTCTGATGGGAATCACCTTTGCTCCTGATTTTGAGCAAACCGCGCATGGCTACCTCTACTATGCGACAGATGCGGAAGGCCGATATCGATATCGCCTTTCTCGTTTCGAATTCCGGGACAAAGCTATTCTCCCGGAGACAGAGACCTTACTGCTCGAGGTCGAAATCGACCCCGGTGAGACCGGGCATGAAGGTGGCGATCTGCAATTCGATGCGCAGGGCAATCTCTGGATCTCGACCGGCGACGACTCCTACCCGCAAGCAATCGATGGATACGCCCCCATGAATGAGTCGAACCCGACCCAGAATGCTCTGGGAACCTCGGCCAACTCACAGGACCTCCGGGGAAAGATTCTGCGCATTCACCCAACTGCCGATGGAAGCTATACGATTCCCGAAGGAAACCTGTTCAGCGATCCGGACGAAGGGCGTCCCGAGATTTACGTCATGGGATTGCGCAATCCCTTCCGATTCACTTTTGACGATCGCACCGAGACGCTCTACTGGGGCGAGATCGGACCGGACGCCAACGAGGACCACCCTGAGCGAGGACCGCGGGGGTATGATGAGTTCAACCGGACCAAAGAGCCTGGCTTCTTCGGGTGGCCACTCTTTATCGAGAACAACCTTCCCTATCGTCCTTGGGATATGACCAAAGGCGCGGCGACGGGACCTTTCTTTGATCCCCAAAATCCACGTAACGATTCGCCGGCGAATGACGGACTTCGCGAACTGCCCCCTCCGCAACCCTCCTGGATCGCCTACCCGTATGCTCTCGACGATAAATTTTTTGAATTGGGCGGCGGTGATGCCATGGGTGTGAGCCGCCGTGCCGGGCGGAGCGCGATGTCAGGACCCGTCTATTACACGGATCGATATCCTGCCGAGACTGCATTCCCGGACTACTACGACGGCAAGCTGATTCTCTACGATTTCATGCGCGATTGGATTCTCCTCGCGGAAATCGACGACCAAGGAGAAATTGCCAAGATCGAACCTCTCTCGGAACTCGATTTGAACTCCCCGATTGATCTCACCGTTGGGCCCGACGGCAGCATCTGGGTTCTGGAATATGGCTCAAACTGGTTCTCCGACAACGAAGATTCTCGCGTGACGCGTATCTCCTATTTTTCGAGCAACAACCCGCCTCCCGTCGCGCTGGCGGATGTGTCGCCGATCAACAGTGCCGCGCCGAGCACTCTTGCGCTGGATGGCTCACGGTCGTGGGACCGTAACCCCGACGACTCGATGCAATGGGAATGGTCGGTCACAAATTCGGACGGCCAGCGAGAGGTGTTCTCCAACGAGGAAATCGCAACGCATCAACTTCTCGAGCCGGGCGTATATACCATCGACCTTCTGGTGACCGATGAAGGCGGAAGTACCTCGACCAGCAGCCATAAGGTTCAAGTCGGTAACGCTCCACCAAAAATCATCGTGCAGCTCGAGGGCAACCAATCCTTTTTCAGCAAGGAGCCCCTCGCCTACAGTGTTCGCGTCGAAGACCTGGAAGACGGCAGTACTGACAATGGATCCATCAGAGCGGAAGACGTTTTCGTCGAATTTGACTTCTCCACAGATGGTTTCGCCTCGGGCATGGCGTCGAATACCCATGGAAATACGCTCGCCATCAACCACGAAGTGGAGGGCTGCGGCTCCTGTCATGCCGAAGAGATCTCCTCTGCCGGTCCCGCTCTGCGCGATATTGCCGACCGCTACGCATCAGACCCCGATGCATTGGAAATACTGGCGGCCAGAGTTCGGAGCGGCGGTAGCGGCCATTGGGGCGATCGAGCCATGCCCGCCCATGAGCACCTGACCGTCGACCGCGCGCGCGAACTCGTCGACCAGATCCTGAATTTATCCCCGGACCGCCCACAGACTCCCGGACTGCCGCTTCAGGGTGAGCTATCGTTCCGAAAGCATGCCGAAAGTATGCAGCCGAACCAATGGATGGATGCGAGCACGCCCGCGCAGTACAGATTGCGAATTACATATGAGGACCGTGGCGGAGACATCATCGGGCCACTGCCCTCAGAGGCAGAACTGATCTTCTCACACCCCAATGTTCGCGCGGCCTTGTTCAATGACACCGCAGGAACAATGACGGTCGTGCCTCCGGAATCGAGTATCGTTCCGGAGGATCTGGCAGGCGTTCCTCTGGTCATCGCCACCACGCCCGGAGGGTTCGTCAGCTTTACTGGTGTCGACCTCACCGAAATCGTACGCGTCGATATGATAGCCACCGCCCTGTCCGCTTTTATGGAGGGTGGACGGATCGACGTGCGGAAAGATCGTATCGATGGGCCCCTCATCGGCTCGGTCGACGTCGAGAGTCGGCTGCTCCCGAGCAAGGAAAATTTCTCTGTCAGTCTCGACAAGATCGACGGTGTCCATGATCTCTTTTTTGTCTTCCAACCACTCGACCCGACAGAGGAAGCCAATGGCGCACTATTGGCATTATTATCGGTAAACTTCGCGGACAAGGATTGAAGCAGGGAGGCTTCCGGCCAAACCGGCGGACTCAGGCCGAAGCTGCCGCCAAATGAGCCGGCCGCGGAAGAAAATCTGTCGTGGCAAAGCAATGCTGGAGAAGAGCTGTTTCGAATTGATTGAGCGATGAAGCCCAATCCCTCTTTTCCATCGCGGCAATCCCTCCAGAAGCCAACTCGCTCCGAAGTTCAGCATTCTCCAGAAGTTCATGGATCGTCGCGGCCAGGGCAGCAGGTTCTGCGGGTGCAAGGCGATAGCCTTCCCCCGGGGAGAGAATATCGGCAAGCCCGGACATTTCGGATTCAACGACAACTGCGCCGCACGCCATGGCCTCGAGAGCCACCGTGGATACCGTTCCCGATAATGACAGCGAGAGCACAATCTGGGCACGGTTCATTTCGGCCGCGAGCTCGCTTCGTGAGGGAATCCCCAGATAACGGACAGGAAAGTCGAGAAACCCGACATCTTCTTCCTGCGAACCGAAGAGGGTAATTTCAAGGTTCGGATCGCGCTGCGCCAGAAGGCGCAACGCTTTCATCCCCAGAGAGAAGCCTCGCTCTGCACGATCTGGCCGTGCATAAAACAGGATACGCCTCGGGGTTTGGTGACGCTTGGGCGGATGCTCCGCAAAGAAGCGGGATTGGTCCACCGCCAAATCAATCGCTTCTATGGGCCGCAAAGAACGTTCCTCGACTCTGGGCGCTAGGGTGCGACCGAAAGCGAAAGCGCGCAGCGGTAAATGGTAGGCCTGTTTTGCCCGACGAAAATAGCGATGACTCTCGGGGTAGAGGTTTTCTTCCAACTCCTGCAGGAACCTGAATCTAAATAATGAATTCCGGTCGCGAGCGACAAATTCCGACGATTTCCAGCAGGTAGCGATCGCGACATCCGCGTCACTCAGCCTGCGCAATCCTATAATTGGTTCGAGAAAGAGCGGCCCGAAATACCGTTCCATATAATCGACAATCTCGCCCGGCGAGAGGCGCGACAGATGTTCGACCGGGTCGATATAGACCCGCACGCGATGTCCGCGCCGACCGAGTTCATTCGCAATCCGAAACACCACCTGAGCGCGACCACTGCGCTCGGCAATCGGCGCTCGAACCACCCAATTGATCGCCAGGGATCGCTGCCGGGGAAGTTCAGGCCCCCCGGAAGACAGCAGGTCCAGCATGACTTCTGGCCGAACAGCGTCCCGAGAAGAGTCGAGGACCACAATGCGCTTCTGCTCACGAGCAAATTGCAGAAAGTTTTCGAGTCGAGGCTGACGAGGGGTTCCCGCCACGACAAAAGCGGCCTCGCGGGCCAGAAGTGATGAAAAACTCTCCTTGCCCAAAGGAGCAACTTTCGTCGTCACCCCGCAGGAGTTCAGGGAACGCTCCCAAACCTCGCCGCGCCTGATCGACTCCCGTTCCTCGTCGATCAGGATATGCACAGCTGCGCGTGGGCCTGGCTGACGCAGCAGATCTCGCACCACCCGGTTGACCGGGTCGACCACTCGCGAACGCAAGCGCGTCAGAACCCGGGACGGTGCCGCCGACTTTGGCGAGATTCGACTGGCGACTTTTTGTGGATTCGCGGGAGGCATCAGATTGTGGGTCGGCCCGAACCACGAGCAGACACACCTCTCACTACCACGGTGGCCCCTCTTCTGTCATCCTGACCATGAATGGAGGGACTCTGCGATAAATGTCAGCACGTGCGGGAAGTTCTTACCGGAAAAGGCAGCCGATTCTTGCGCTGCGGGCTCTCGGATACGAATCCTCGTTACGCAAAATACCCGCCGCTACCGGTCATGCGTTGTGCTGGCTTCCAGATTGGAGAGCCGCCACCACCTGACGAAACTCATCGTCTTCCCGATCATTCTCGGGCATCGGAAAAGTAATCGTCTCCGTCAGTCCACCGTACCAGTCGTTCAATACATCGACGATATTATCGTAAGTGGCGCTCGGGACAAAAGCATCGAGCATATCATCGTCAACCAACTCGCTCATCCGACTCCATTGCTGCTCCCGCGTAAGCTCTCTCAGGGCCGGACCTCGCGATTCCCATCCAAAAATCTCCAAACTCGACCAATAGGCCGGGGTCGAATACAGGAATGCCAAACTCTGCCGAGCATTTTCTCGCTCTTGAGCGACGTCAGCTTCGGTGCGCCCCGTGGCCACCCGGCAGCCGACGATCAAGCGAAAGGATTTCAAATCGCGACCCACGCGACTCGCGCCTGACTCGAGACGCGGCCGCATCACCTCCCGCAAATATCGAGGGGCGGTATTTGTCGGATGAGTCACAAGCCCATCGGCGACTTCGCCGGCCAGTTCGGTCATCCGGGTAGCAACGCCCCCTAAATGAATCGGCAACGCAAAATCCGCGAGGGGTTCCGGTCGAAAGAAAGGCTGCAGTCTCTTGAAACGATAATGCTCGCCAGAAAACTTCAGTGGCTCCCCCGATTGAAACGCGCGAAAGATGGCACGCAATGCCGCGACATATTCGCGCATCCGCGGCACAGGGGCCGTCCATGGCGTAGCATATCGGCCTTCGATATTCGCCTTGATCTGGGAACCGAGGCCCAACTCGAAACGGCTACCCGACAATGTCGCGAGATCCCAAGCCGCGATCGCTGTTGTCATCGGGCTACGCGGAAAAGCTAACGCGACGCTGGTGGCGACTCGGATTCGGGTCGTCGACGCAAGCGCCAAGGTCGCGCCGATGAAGCCATCATGCACCGCCTCCGGTATGTTCAGACCATCGTAGCCGAGCGATTCGGCACGAAGCGCATGAGCAGCAATTTGCCCCGGTTCAAGACGCTGGCTGGTCGTCGCATATACCTTGAATGCCATGATTTTTACCTTCCCATGCCGGGAGATTGGCTGGTAGCCGCTCGGGCACGATTTCTGCCCGCGCAGGTCGCGGGTTCTCCATTTCGGAAGAATTCTTGTCGCTCCACAATAAAGTTCACGATTTCCATGTAAAATCGGAAGTATAGAAAACTCGCGCCTGCACGCTTGAGCGACACGTACCATGCGTTAGTTTCTCTTGTACCGGCTGCGTGCATCGAGTGGCAATTATCCACAGCAAGAATCTGGCCGGGGAGGAAACACGTTATGGACCTTAAAATCTCTGCAGAAGACGAGACCTTTCAGGGCGAGCTACGAGAATGGCTGGCATCTGCGGTCAATGCCTATGGAAAATCACCGGATCGGAAGGACTATCAGGCCCGACGGGATTACGACACGGGCTGGCAACGAAAGCTTTTCGAGGCCGGCTACGCAGGGATCACCTGGCCAGCCGAGTTTGGCGGCCGCGGCCTCTCGCTGAATCAGCAATTGATTTACTACGAAGAGACGACCCGGGCGAAGGCCCCCTACGTGGGCACCAACTTCGTCGGTCTTCTGCATGGCGGACCGACCGTCATGGTCGAGGGCACACCAGAACAGAAAGAACGCCATCTCGGGCCAATCCTGCGCGGCGAACAAGTTTGGTGTCAGGGTTTCTCCGAGCCCAATTCCGGATCCGATCTCGCAAGTTTGTCCTGTCGTGCCGAACGCGACGGGGACCACTACGTTGTCAACGGATCCAAGATCTGGACGAGCTTCGCGCAGGTAGCCGACTATTGTGAACTGCTCGTTCGCACGGATACCGAAGCTCCCAAGCACAAAGGGATCAGCTGGCTGATCATGCCCATGGACCTGCCCGGTATCGATATTCGTCCACTTCCCACCCTGCTTGGCGAAAGCGAGTTCAGCGAGATGTTCCTCGACAACGTGCGGATCCCGATCGACAATCGGGTCGGGGGCGAAAACGACGGTTGGCGCGTCACCAACGTGACCCTGCGCTTTGAGCGTGGCACGGCTTTCTCGGGCGAGATCTACGAACTGAAGATATGGATCGAAGAGATTGCCAAGGCCGCCGAAGCAGCCGGAACTCTCGACGGCCCGATGCGGCGAAAAATCGGGCGAATGCGCGCCGAGGTCGACGGTCTCGGCTATTTGTTGCGCTATACGATTGCACAAGCCGGCGAGACCGGCGTGCCCGGCGTGGGTGCCTCCGCGATCAAATTATTCATGTCGGAGCTGAAACAAAGTATGGGTGATCTATCGATGCAGGCAATCGGTCGCGCCGCCCTTTCGCGCCAGGACGTCGGCGGATTACCTGCCGATGAGTTCACCTTTGAAACTTTTCAATCGCTTTCCATGACGATTGCCGCTGGATCCTCGCAGATCCAGCGCAATATTGTCGGCGAACGTATTCTCGGTCTTCCGAAGGACCGCTGAGGAGAATCTCATGAGCTTTACACTTCGCGAAGACCAAAAAGCCCTTCAGCAGGGGATTCAGGATTTTTGCGCCAGCAGATTCCCCCGCGACCAGCTGGGTGAGATCGATGTCTGGTCCTTTGATCGGGCACTCTGGAACGACCTCAAGGATATGGGCGTCTTTTCCTTGCAACTGCCCGAGGAAGACGGTGGCCTCGGACTGGGAATGACCGACGCCGCTTTGGTCTTTGTCGAATTTGGCCGCGCCCTTATGCCGGGTCCGATTGTCTGGACTCATATCGCCGCCAAATACATCGAGGGAGCCGCTAACGGGGAGAATATCGTCGGCGGCATCGATCTGACCAAAGGGCAAGATGAACCTCTACTGCTCGAGCACTTCGAAAGTCTCGATACAGTGATTGTTCTGCGAGAGGATGGTGTCTGGAAAATTCCACAGTCCGAGATGTCCGGCGAACCGGTCCGCGAATCTCTGGATCCTTTGACGCCAACGTACCTGATCACCAGCATGCCTAGCGGTGATCGAATCGGTGATTCATCCGAATCGGCCCGTCTCGCGCGCGAAGGCACCGTGCTGACAGCAGCCATGCAACTGGGCGTCGCCGAAGCTACGACGGAAATGTCCGTTGCCTACGCCGGCACCCGCGAACAATTTGACCGACCGATCGGAAAATTTCAGGCGGTCAAGCATCTATGCGCGGACAGTTTCGTGCGACAAGAACTCGCAAGAGGTGCGGTCTATGGCGCCGCCGCAACTCTGGAACATCCTGAGGTGGGCGAAGAGAACCGGGCCTCCTCTGGTGCCAAGATCAATGCCGGCGAAGCAGCCATGCAAAATGCGCGGACCTGCATTCAGGTACACGGCGGTATGGGCTTCACCTGGGAAGTACCCGCACACTTCTTTCTGAAGCGGGCCTGGGTACTCGAGAATGCCTTCGGGACCATCGACGAGCATTCAGACCTCCTCGCCTGAAGCGAGGAGGCTCGCGCGCCTCAAGCAGGTAAAATACGAAACACACGGTCACCCGGGCGACATCGGTAGCGGACCTTGATCCCTACTTCTGCCCCCCGGCGAGCGGCTTCGACGGCCTCATGCTCGATCTGCATGGATTTTACGCGCTGCGCGAAATCCGTCGTGGCGCCGCGCACCAGAATCTCCTCGCCAACCTCAAGCTTGCGATTCAACTTCAAGGCCACAACTCCGGCTTTGCGAAAATACGTATCTACGCGCCCGACTTCCTGCGTCTTGCGGTCCTCTGCTGATACGCGTCCGAATAATTTCGCCCAAAATCCCATCCACACCTCCACACGGGAGCGCCTCGCTCCCTTCCAAAGCCCGGATATCCGATTTTTGGGCAAACGGCCAACTCCGCGGGCTTCCACCGAGACCACCCCTCCGCCCGCGGCCACGAGCAAAACCCGAGGGTGCTTGCGCTGGCCGATAGACGTCCATTAAGAAGAGGCCGGCAGGAACCAAAGGCTGTAACCATGGATTCGGTACGAATTGATAAATGGCTCTGGGCGGCCAGGTTTTTCAAGACCCGCGCTCTGGCGCAAAAGGCCTGCGCCGGAGGACACGTCGAAGTCGGTGGCCGCAACGCCAAACCGGCCCACCCGTTGCGAATCGGCGACGAAATTCATGCCAGGGCTCCGCGGGGGCCCATCATCGTCGTGGTCAAGGCGCTCGCGGAAAAACGGCTTTCCTCGCCGCTTGCGGCCGAACTTTATGACGATCACTCCCCGCCGCCACCAACCTCAACATCCGCGGCGAGCGCACCCACGATGGACAGAGAACGCGGCGCCGGGAGGCCCACAAAGGAAGATCGGCGCGCCTTGCGCAGATTGCGAGGGCGTTAGTGCGTTCCCGTCAATCCTCATCCACCAATTTCAGTTCAACGCGGCGACCATCCGGGTCCGCGGCATAAATCGAAGTGCCCTCGCCAGTCGCGCCATAACGGCGCTCCACCTTCCCATGCGGAATCTCTTCCGCATCGAGCCATTCGACCAGTTCCTGCGCATTCAATTCCGCGATAGCCAGACAGAAGTGGTCGTACTGCGGATCGCGCTTCGTGGAATCGATGGCCTCCTCCTCAGCATCGGCCACTGTTCGATCCAGAATATCGAGAAGCGCAAAACCTGCCCGCAACTGATAAAGGCCGAATTTCTTGAGGTGCCGCTCGACTTTGAGGCCCAATTTATCGCAGTAAAATTCGAGGAGCTCCGGCAAGCGTTTCGTCCGCAGCACGATATGGTCAATCCCGACAACCTCGGGGCCCGGTAGTTCCGTATTCCGATCCATAGTGAGAAATCATACTGCCTTTTGCCGAAAGCGGCGAGTGGGGTTTTGCAACCCGGCGAGACATGAAGAATATATTGTCTATGGATTTTGAAACTTTGCTGACAGAACTCAACGACGGCGTGCTCACCATTACTCTGAACCGACCGGATCGACTCAATGCCTATAACCACCAAATGTTTCTCGACTTCATGGCTTGCTTCGACCGCTCCGACGCCGATGATGACGTGCGTGCCATTATCATCACCGGCGCCGGGCGCGGCTTCTGTGCCGGTGCCGATCTCGGGGGCGGTGCCAAAACCTTTGATGGCAGCACCGCGCGCCGCGAAGCCGAGAATATGGCCCCTCGAGATACCGGCGGACGAAACACCTTGCGGATCTTTCGATCTCTGAAGCCGGTGATCGCGGCGATCAACGGACCCGCCGTCGGGGTCGGCGCCACCATGACGCTTCCGATGGATATTCGACTCGCGAGCGAAAAGGCGCGCATGGGATTTGTCTTTGCGCGCCGCGGTGTCGTTCCGGAAGCCTGCAGCAGCTACTTTCTGCCGCGCGTCGTCGGCATCAATACCGCCATGGAGTGGGTGGCTACCGGCCGCGTCTTTGACGCCAATGAGGCCCACCAGCGAGGCCTGGTGAGCGAGGTTCTGGCACCGGAAGACCTGCTCCCCCGCGCTCGCGAGTTGGCGCGAGAGATCGCCGAGAATACAAGCTCGATCTCGGTGGCACTCTCACGCCAGATGATGTGGCGGATGTTGGGCGCCAGTCACCCCATGGAAGCCCACCGGTTGGATTCGCAGGGGATGTTCGCCACGGGCGGCTCCCCGGACGCCAAAGAAGGCGTGGAAAGCTTTTTGCAAAAACGTGCTCCGGAATTCCCGGGGAAAGTCTCCGCTGATTTACCCGATATCTTCTCGGACTGGCAGGATCCTCCCTACGAGCCCGGCGAGAGCTGACGCACCCCGCCCCAATCCGGTCTGGCCAGATATCGGCCGAGGCCCGGTTCGCCAGCTTGCCCTAGCAATCAGCGTTGTCGCTAAGAAATTCGCCAGGAACCCATGTGCCGTGGAAGCCGTAGGGCACTCTCAAATCCAATTCGATCTCGGCGATTGGCCCCCGCGTGTGGTTCATCGCCTCGAAGACCGCAAGAGTGCTGCTGTTCGTCCGGCTATTATAAAGATAGGAGAGAAGGTAGCCATCACCCTCTGCCGGGCCCGCCGGCACAAAGATCGCTTCTGCGGCATGAATATTGGACTCGGGCGTCCATAACTTGCCCTCACCCGTCCGATTATTCATGTAGGCAATACCACCGAGATCGACCGTGCCCGGTTGGTCCCGAAACTCGGCGTGCCAGCTATGCGTGTAGGGGAGACCCGTGTAGCGAGGGTCGATCTTCGGTAGATCCCAGTTTTCCTTGTGAATGATCTGATCGCGGAACGTAAGTTCCTCGCCGGCCGTATTGATGGACCAGCGACGGTAACTATCTTCACCCGTGGCCAGATCGGATTGTCCAAAAACCTCTTGGAGCCAATGCACATCGATATGGATTTCGTCTCCGTCGCGGAAGGCATTGGTCTCGTGGAAGACAAAACAGGGATCCGGCAACTCCACCCAGCGGATCTTGTCACCAGACTCACCAAAAGGCAGAACTCCGAGTCGCGAACCATACTCCGGGGTCCACTTGAAGGCATCGATCGGATTCTCGATCGCATTCGTAATATCGAACACGACGGGACATTCCCAGAAAATGACCTCCCCGTTGGTGATCGCAAACGAATGCACCATCGTCGGCTTTTCGGTCTCGATCACAGCTTCGTTCAGAACGACACCCTCGGGCGAAATCTCCCAGTAAGTAATATGGGGCGCGACAAACCAGTAGCCGAAGCAATGCAGGTTGCCCGTCTCAGGGTCGATCTTTGGATGGGCGGTCATCGAATTCGGGATCGCCCCGCCGAAGGTCTCGAGGCTGAGGGTTTCAAGTGTGTCGGGATCCAACTCGAAAGCCGCGCCGATCTCTCCGAGGCTCAGAAGCTTGCCGCCGTGGAAAAACGCGCTGACGTTACTCGTGCCTGCCGCGCCTCCTGGTGCAAGGCCATTGTCGATGGTCTCATTGAAAGCGATGCCGCCCTTGTAGAGATCTGTCTGGACATAGCGATTTTTGTACGAGAGGACCCGACCATTCTCGAAGCGCACTCCATGGACCATTCCATCGCCGAGGAACCAATGCGGGGAATTCGTATTCTGCGGGTTCGAGCCGTTGCGAACATAGGAGCCGTTGAGTTCTGGAGGAATACGGCCCCTGACTCGGAGGTCACATTTGGTGACCTCCTCGTACGTAGGCGCGAAGTTATTCTGCAGCCACCAACCGATATCGGGATCGACGACCAACGGGGGCTCGACGTAAGGTAGATCTCCATTGCTCGATCCGCCGCAGGCGCTCAACAGGCCGGCGGGCAGGCTCATCGCGCCAGCACCCATCAGGGCAGCCTTCAAGAAGGAGCGTCTCTGCATCGGGGGCAGTTTGGACAAATCAGCGGGTTGCATTATTTGGACTCCTGAAAATTTGGTTGGTCGCTTCGATAGAGGAGGGACCCTCTAGGAAGTATGGTTTCCCTGCCGAGGCGTCAACAATTTCCCGTCAGTTCTTGATCACCTGCAGCGGCAAGCTGCATGATGCGCTGCGGCAATCAGCCCCCGAAAATGATGATGAAACGGGTTCTGAGACAATTGAGCGGGGCTGTCGACCGTTCCGGAAGAGAAATAGGCTATGAATGTTTTCCGAGAGAAATATGGTCCTTGGGCGTTAGTCCTGGGCGCTTCCGAGGGGCTGGGAGAAGCCTTCGCTCACGCTGCCGCCCAACGTGGCCTGCATGTCGCGATGGCTGCAAGACGAGCAGGGCTGCTCCATGAGGCCGCCGACAGGGTCGCGGGGAAGCACGGTGTCGAAACTCGGGCCATTCCAGCCGACCTGAGCCAACCTGATTTTCTCGAATCCCTCAAGGACGCCATTCGGGATCTCGAGGTCGGGCTCGTCGTCTATAACGCAGCGGCCGGCCATATCGGAAGCTTTGTTGATCAGGATCTGGGCCACGCGATGGAAATGGTTGAGATCAACTGCGGCGGACCGGTACGCGTGGCGCACCATTTTTCGCGACAGATGAAAGCTCGCGGAAAAGGGGGGATCATCCTGATGAGTTCCGGCGCCGCTCTGGCAGGAGGCCCCGGCAATGCACTTTATGCGGCAGGGAAATCCTTCGAACTCATTCTCGGCGAGGGTCTCGCGCGCGAGCTCCGCCCCGCCGGAGTCGACGTCCTGTCCTTGATTGGCCCGGCAATCGATACTCCCAATTTTTGGCGCGATGATCCCGATGTCGACCGGATGCTGGGACCACCATTGCCAAGCCCGCAAGTTGCCGAGGAGGCCTTGGAGCAACTTGGAAAATATTCCTCGTGGGTCGCCGGGCAGGCTTACCGCGATGGTCTTGCCGCTCTCGGCACCCTGCCTCGCGAGCAGCAAATCGATGCCATGGAGGCATCCGTCCTGTCCATGTACGGCGAACGAGCCCGCCCTGTGACGCCGAAAGAGTAACCCGCCAGGCCAGAAAAGCGAACCGCGAAAATCAGTCCCTGACGTTCGCCCGTCGCGTCTCCGAGTGCGACGACCCATCATTATCCACAACGGTCACCCACACCAGATACTCACCGGGAGCCAGCCAGAAAGTGGTCTTGGGCGAAGCCTGCGGACCCGCCTGGTAGACCATCGCTTCCGTGTCTCGCTCCAATACGCGGAAGGAATAGGTGACAATGGTACCATCATGGTCTTCCGAACGGCTGGCATCGACCTCGATCAGATTCGGGACGCCATTTTCACGGGTCTCGTTCTCGATGGCGAACTTCACCTGCGGGCGTCGATTCTCCGGGCCTTCATTATGGCCATGATGTCCCGCGTGGTCCTGCGCATTCTGACCGCGCAACTCCCAGTCTCCACCTCGACGCGGCTTGCAGCGCCAGGGCTGTGTAGCCACAAACCGGACCGGATAAGCATCGGTTCCGTCATCGACGGTCAACTCGGTGGTCAGAAAGGCGCGCTCATCGCCCCGCAAACAAGCCAGAGGAACATCGACCAGGGCTCGGGCAAAGCGGATCACCGTGCGGATCTGACTGTGGCGCTGTTCGACCTCCACGCGGAGATTCTGACGATCTCGCCCTTCCCGCGTGAAGCTGCCCTTCCACGGCTTTCCTCCACGCCCCAGCAAGAGTGGAATCACGGACGGATCTTCACCGCCGATGGTCACTAATTCCCGGCCGTCCTCATCCACCATGATCGACTGGATCGTGACATTCGCCCCGGGATTATCCAGGTCCAGTTCCCGCAAGCTGCTGGCTTCGTGCGCCTGACGGATCCGCACATCGGACTTCCCCTCGGACGTACCTACCCTTCCCGCTTGTCCATGGAACTTGACGATCGGGAACTCGTAGCCCTCGAGATCCGTTTCCCATTGCTCAAGCGCCGTTGCCGGCAGTGCGGGAAGAAGGAGCAGAGAAAAAGCCAGAAAAGTATAACGAAGAGGAAGGGTCAGCATCGGGGGTTCTCCTTGATTGAGGGTATGAGGTTGTTTTAAGCCATCCGACAGAAAAGGCAATGGCAGTAGAAGCCGCCGGAATCCTTGGTTTTTTTTCAGGAAGCCTCGGCAACCGCCCAATCTATCCACGGAAGAAGCGCTGC
Source organism: Candidatus Binatia bacterium (assembly GCA_029248525.1). Lineage (NCBI taxonomy): Bacteria > Candidatus Binatota > Binatia (SeqCode) > Binatia bacterium. The sequence continues at coordinate 41,415 of JAQWJE010000035.1, read as the reverse complement.
TGTATCTTCGGCAGAGACAGTGGCGCCACCCCATAGGCGAAGCCCCGGCGGGGCATCGCGATAAGCACCGAGATCATAGCCTACCTGCTCTGCCTCGAGTTGCTTCACAATCTGCTTGGCCGCACCTGCCAGGTCGTCTTCGCCGTGGCGCGAGGCAAACCCGTCCGAAAACTTCAGACAGATCGATGTTGACGAACGCTGCTGCGGATTTTCTGCGAGAAAATCAAAATCCTTCGAGCCCGCAACCCAGCGATCGACGGCCTGCAGGTTCGCCGAAGAGCGCTGTATCAACGCAGGAAGTCCGCCGAGAGATTCGGCCCATCGCAAGGCGTCCAGAGCATCTTCAACGCAAAGCATGGAGGGCGTGTTGATCGTTGCTCCGCGGAAAATTCCTTCAATCAGCTTACCGCCCTTGGTCATCCGAAAAATCTTCGGCAGCGGCCACGGGGGCGTGTAGGATTCCAATCGCTCAACAGCCCTCGGCGAGAGAACGAGCATTCCGTGAGCCGCTTCCCCGCCTAAAACTTTTTGCCATGACCATGTCACAACATCGAGTTTGCCAAAATCGACATCCATGGCGAAGACGGCCGACGTTGCGTCACAAATCGCCAGGCCTTCGCGGTCGTCCGGGATCCAATCGGCGTTCGGGACGCGCACGCCCGATGTCGTCCCGTTCCACGCGAAAACAACATCCTTGGAAAATTCGACCTGCGACAGGTCCGGAAGCGTCCCATAAGCCGATTCCAGGACTCGCGCGTCGAGACCCAATTGCCCGGTAACATCCGAGGCCCAACCCTTGGAAAAACTTTCCCACGCAAGAACGTCTACCGGACGAGCCCCCAACAGCGACCATAAGGCCATCTCGACGGCGCCGGTATCGGAAGCCGGCACGATACCGATGCGATAATCTTCGGGGATCCCCAAGATCGATCGCGTTCGGTCGATCACCTCTGCCAGCCGACTCTTCCCCTCGCTCGATCGGTGGGAACGTCCAACAAGAGCATTCGCGAGCGCATCGGGTGTCCAGCCGGGACGCTTGGCGCAGGGACCTGACGAAAAAAGCGGACGTTCGGGCTTTTGCCTCGGCTGGTTCATGGTGAGATTCCTACCACACAGGATCGGAAAGTTCGTGGCCTCCACTCGGCTCATTATCGGCATTTTTTCTCGGCAAAGAGTTCCGCTATGCAAGTTCTGATGTCCGAACGAAAGAGCACCCCACAGACCCGCCGTCGGGTCGCGATTATCGGTGCCGGTTTTTCCGGAATCTGCACAGCGATTCATCTCCGCAAGAGCGCCCTCTACGATTTTGCGGTCTTCGAGAAGGCGCCGTCCATCGGTGGCACATGGCGGGACAATTCATATCCCGGGGCCGTTTGCGACGTGCCCTCTGTCTCCTATTCCTACTCCTTTGCGATGAAGCTCGACTGGTCCAGGAAATGGTCGCCGCAACCCGAAATTCTTGCTTATCTCGAATCCTGTGCACGAAAATATGATGTATATCGACAGATCCGATTCGGCACCGAGATTGCGCATGCCGAGTTTGATGCAGAGCGATCCGTTTGGGTCCTGACCACGGACAAGGGCGACGTCCACGAAGCCGATATCCTGATCACTGGGACCGGACAGCTCAGTCGTCCTTCCCTCCCGGAAATACCCGGTCGAGAACAATTTGCAGGTCCCCAGTTTCACTCCTCCCGATGGGACCATGGAGTCGACCTCGAGGGGAAACGGATCGCGGTGATCGGCAGCGCCGCCAGCGCCGTCCAACTGGTGCCCGAAATTGCTCGCGACGCCGCCCGGGTAAGTGTTTTCCAAAGGACTCCGAATTGGATTCTACCCATGGGGAACCGCACCCATACCGAAAGCGAAATTGATCGCTGGAAGAAGCATCCGTGGCTCGCACGCCTGCATCGGTGGTGGATTTACCTCAGCTTCGAAGCGCGATGGCCTCTGTTCAAAGGCAACCGCACGATGCAGAAAATGGCACAGCAGTTTGCCGAGCGGAATCTCGAGGAGATCGTTCGGAACCCCGACCTGCGCCGCGCCCTGACTCCGGATTATCCCCTCGGCAGTCGACGATTGCTTGCCAGCGATCATTTCCTCCCCGCGCTCACTCGCGAAAACGTGGACCTCATTACCGAAAACATCGACCATATCGACGCAGATGGCATCGTGACGGCAGACGGCAAAAAAATCCTTGCCGATATTCTGGTTCTCGCCACCGGCTTCCGCTCGACCGAGTTTCTCGCGCCCATGGAAATCATCGGCCGCGACGGCAAGTCTCTCGAGAACTCCTGGCGCGATGGTGCCGAAGCCTATCTCGGACTGACGGTCCCGGGGTTTCCGAATTTTTTCATGATGTATGGCCCCAACACGAATCTCGGCCACAACTCGATCATCTTCATGATCGAATGTCAGACAGCCTATATCATGGACTGTCTTCGACAGATGGATGAGAGGAACCTCGCCGCTCTCGATCTGAAATCTGACGTGATGAAGCGATTCAATCAGAAAATCCAGCAAGAACTCGAGAAGACCGTCTTCGCGCAGGCCGAGCGAAGTTGGTACAAGACGGCCGCAGGGAAGATCACCAACAATTGGTCCACCACGACCATTCGATATTGGCTGCAGACACGACGGGTAAATTTGGCCGACTATGCCACCCGGACACGCACAAACTGAGGGGAATTCATGGGAACCTATTGTATCACCGGTGGAGCATCGGGCATCGGAGCCGGCATTGTCGACCGACTCCGGTCCGATCAGCATGAAGTGTTTACTGTCGATCTCCGAAACGCAGATATCGAAGCCGATCTATCGACACCCAAAGGCCGCGACGCAGCCATCGAGGCCATTCGGGCAAAGGCACCCGGGGGGCTCGATGGTTTTGTTCCCTGCGCGGGGATTGGTCCCCATGTCCAACCGATCTCGCTGATTCCCCGCGTGAATTTTTTCGGCGCGGTCGCCCTGACGGACGCGCTCTGCCCGGACCTCGCCAAACGCAAGGGTAGCGTGGTGATGATCTCTTCAAACTCTTCGCGGATGGGCGAAGCCGATCCCGTCTTTGTCGAGAAACTTCTGGACGGGGACGAGGCCGGCGCCGCGGCATATATCGAAGACAAGGATGGGCAAACCGCCTATGGGCATGGGAAGTTCGCGATCACCGTCTGGATGCGCCGCAACGCCTCGCGGTTCATTGCCGATGGTGTGCGCATCAACGCCGTTGCTCCGGGTTATGTCACAACGGCCCTCACCGACGCCGGGGGTGAAGATCCGGTATTCGGACCGGCGATCGCCGCATTCGTGGAAACAATCCCGGTCGGGCGACCTGGTATCCCTGCCGATATCGCTCACCCGGTTGCCTGGCTTCTGAGTCCCGAGGCGAGTTTCGTGTGCGGGTCCGTTCTCTACGCCGACGGAGGCCATGATGCGATGCTGCGGCCGGACTCCTACTGAGGATCCGGAACCAGCATAGATCGACGACCTGACCCGGGGTAATGCCACAATCCTTTGCCATTTTGCGACGCCCCGCCAAGTTTGCCGGAAAAGTCCAAATCGGCCGCAAGCAGTTTGATGCCGCGATCGGTATCATCCTTCCATGCGATTTCTGCGGGCCGCGCTCCTCATTCTGATGTTTTCGGGACTCGATGTCCCCCTCACGCGGGCGGACTCGCTTGCCGAACCGCTTGCCGAGCCGCTGGCGACGGCGAATGCAGGGGCGCTGGCGGAACCGCAAGAACCGTCCTCCGGGCCACCTCCAGGAAAAGGCCCGCTAACCGCAGGCGGATACCAACACGGGTTTCGCACGGGCATTGATGGGGGTGGATCCTTCGCAACCTCGACCGGCTTTGCTGCGGGACAGATCGGGTACCCGGTAGGAGAAGGCTATATTCTCGGGGGCCAACTCGCGTGGCAGGGGGATTGGTATTCCTTCTTCGGCCAAAATGGTGTCACTCTCCCCGACCAGAATCGGCCCTGGGGAACCATCCAGAGCTTCGCGGCCTCAGTCAGCCTCGGCCGTCGCTTTGGGGACTGGTGGGTCAACGGAGCGTTCACGACGCGCTTTTCATACGAAGACGGCGCCTCTCTGGGTGAGAGTTTCAATCCAGGCGGGATCCTTGCGGCTCAATATACCTTCTCGCCTCGGCTGAAGCTCGGAGGCGGCGTGCTGGTCAACGCACGCATGGAAGAAGATCCCCTGATTATCCCGATTCCCTTTGTGTACTGGGAAATCATCGACGACCTGGTCCTGTCCAACTCGATTGCTCCCGACGCCTACCCGCGCGGCCCCGGGCTGGAGATCGCCTGGCGACCGAATCCCACATGGGCGGTCGCGGTCGGAGGAAGGTGGGAATATCGACGCTTTCGGCTCAACAATTCGGGCCCTGAGATCCGAAGCGGCGGTGTCGGCGAAGACGAAGGGGTTCCCCTCTGGGTGCGCGTCACGTGGCGGCTTGGCGATCATTTACGGGCCGATGTTCTTGGCGGAGCATCGGTGGCCAATCGGCTGAGACTTGCCGATGCTTCGGGCGATATCATCCGATCGGTCGGGACAGATTCGATCCCCTACGTGGGAGCCTTTCTTTCCTACCGGTTCTGAGCTTCGAGGCCTGTCAGTCGGGTTGTCACACCCGACCCGTCGTCCTCACCCAAGCCTCAGTCCACGCCGAGAATCAAACCACTGGTCGGGACGCCCGTGCCTGCGGTTACCAAAACATGCTCGACGCCGTCGACCTGATTCACTGCGGTTCCCCGGATCTGACGCACACCCTCGGCAATGCCATTGGTTCCGTGAATATAGGCCTCACCGAGCTGCCCACCGTGAGTATTGATCGGCAAGCGTCCCCCGCGCGCGTGGTGTCCCTCGCGGACAAATTCCTTCGCTTCGCCAAAGTCACAAAACCCGAACTCTTCGAGTTGCGAGAGGACAAAGGGAGTAAAGTGGTCGTAGAGGATGGCCGTCTGGAAGTCGTCAGGACCGAGCCCGCTGGTCTCGTAGAGCTCGCGTGCAACCACACCCATCTCCGGCAGGCGGGTCATATCATCGCGATAATAGCTCGTCATCTGATGCTGGCCGGCACCTGAGCCTTGCGCCGCTGCCCGGATCATGGCGGGCTTCTGCCTCAGATCACGCGCACGCTCGGGACTGGTAATGATCAAGGCCTGTCCACCGTCGGATTCCTGACAGCAATCGAGCAGCCGCAATGGCTCGACAATCCATCGCGAATTGCGATGGTCCTCCAGTGTTATCGGTTTCTCATAAAAGAATGCGTTCGGGTTTGTTGCCGCAAAGTCTCGGCCCGCAACCGAAACGCGACCGAAATCGTCGGTGGTCGCCCCCGTCACGTGCAAATACCGCTGACCAAACATCGCGACCCAAGATGCGGGCGTGAGCAATCCAAATGGCGTGTAGCTTGAGTAATGCGCCATCTCGGTCGTCGCCGCGGCGTCCTTGTTCTGCACGCCCGTGCCAAAGCGGTGGCCGGAACGCTCATTGAAAGCGCGCCAGCATACGACAACATCCGCGACACCCGTTGCTACCGCCATCGCTGCCTGATGGACGACCGCACATGCTGCGCCACCCCCGTAATGCACGCGACTGAAAAAGCGCAGGTCACCGCCGCCCAGAGTTCGCATCACATCGATCTCGGGGTTGTGCTCTGCCGAAAAGAGAGCAACGCCATCGACGTCCGAGGCTTTCAGCCCGGCGTCATCAAGTGCTGTCTTGACGCACTCCGCGGCCAAGCGATGTGTGCTGCGCCCGGACTCCTTGGAGAACTCGGTCGCACCAATCCCGACAATCGCTGCCTTGTCCTTGAGTTGGTTACCCATCCGATCAATTTCCCTGCGGAAGTGCGACTCGGACGGTCCCGGTCACATGGTTGCCGATACTGTTTTTGCCCACCACATCGATATCGATGACGGATTGATCGTTCACGACATTTTTCTCGGTGATCGTGCCGGTGAGAACCATCGTATCGCCCGCGTAATTCGGGGCGCCCAGACGGATATTCACTCGCTTGAGCAACGCATCCGGTCCCGCCCAATCCGTAATATAGCGGTCGACGAACCCATTGGTGGTCAGGATATTCATGAAGATGCTCTTGGTTCCTCGCTCCTTGGCCTGCTCGAGGTCGTGGTGCACATCCTGATAGTCTCTGGAAGCGATCGCCGTGGCGATAATCCGCGTTGCCGACAGAGGGATCGACAATTCAGGCAGAGTGTCCCCGACACTCACCTCGTCGAAGCCCAGAGTCTTTTCGAATCTGCTCACGCAGCCACTCCCTCCACCAGCATCCAACCGAGCTTGGCCTGATGAACGCTCGCGCCACCGAGGAAGACCTCATTCTGTTTGGCCGCGAGGAACCAACGATGAATCGGGTATTCCACATCCGCGCCCATGCCACCGTGCAGGTGCTGACAAGTATGAGCCACGCGATGTCCACCGCGACAGGCCCACCATTTGGCAACGAGAATCGCGCGTCGCGCCTCTCGGCCGGTTGCGAGACGCCATACAGCCTGCTCGAGGGTCGAGCGCATCGCCTCGATATCAATCCAGGCGTCTGCAGCTCGCAGCTGTGGTCCCTGGAAGGAGCCGATCGGCACACCGAATTGCCGACGAGTCGTTTGGTATTCGACGGTTTGCGCCAAAGCCGAATCTGCAATGCCCAATTGAATGGCGCAGCCGGCGATCATGCCACGAGCCTCAATCCAATCCAGAATATCCTCGCCATTCTCGAGCGAGCCGAGGATATCCGAATCTTCCACCCGAGCATCGACCATCAGAAGCTGTGAATGGGGCTCGCCGCTGGAGACTTCCTGATCCAAAAGGGTGACACCCTCGCTGGCCGGATCCAGCAGGAAGACGGCTACCTTGCCGTTCTCTGTCTGCGCCGGCACCAGAATCCGGGAGGCAATCGAAGCTCCCGGAACGCATTGCTTCTCACCCGTCAGCGTATAGCCGCCGTCCACGCGAGTCGCCGCGGTCCGACAGCTTGCTGCCGAACGCCGGCCTTCTTCTACGAGAGCTGCGGTCAGGAACCTGTTCCCGGCAGCGACCTCCGGAAGGTTCTGTTTTTTCTGTTCGTCGGTTCCGAACTCGGCAATCGGGAGTGCTCCGAGCACGAGGGTCGACAGCAGCGGCAGCGGCGCTGCACGGCGCCCAGCTTGCTCGAGAACGAGCACAAGCTCCTCCATCCCCATGCCGGAGCCACCCACATCTTCGGAAATTCCGAGTCCAAGAAGGCTCGCATCCGCAAGTGCCTTCCAAGTGCTCTGGTCGTACCATCCATCAGCCTGAACCAATGCGAGGATCTTGTCCGTCGGGACGCAATCCTCGAGAATCTGTTTGGCTAGATCGCGAATCGCGACCTGATCTTCCGAATATTCAAAGTCCATAGTTAGCGATCCTGCCTCTCAGCTTTGGGCCGGTCGCCACTGATGCAACGTGAGATCGTCATCGATCTTCTTGAACGTTACCTCCAGGGGCATTCCGATTCGGATATCGTCTTTTTCGACGTCGATCAGGTTGGTCACCATGCGAACGCCCTCTTCCAATTCCACCAGCCCAATCGGGTTAGGATAATCAAAAGGAGGAACTGGCGGGTAGTGCATTACCACAAAACTGTAAAGGGAACCTCTGCCGGAGGCCTCGACATAATCCCACTCCAACCCCTGACATTTGGGACACATCGGGTCGGGCGGCGCCTGCATATAGCCACAACTCGTACATTTCTGGATCAGCAGTTTCTCGTCCTTGAGACCCTCCCAGAAAAACTGATTGTCGAGAGTGATCCCCGGCCGGGGTCGCGAGCGTTTGGGGGCAGCCTTGGCCACAGCCTTCTTCGGTCGCGGCTGAAATTTCAGCAAGCGCCATCGCATGGTTGCGACGAGCTCACCTTCTTCGGTCGACCAGGAATATAGCTGGGTAATGAAATGGCCGACGCCAAGGCCGGTCTTTTTTTCCGGAGAAATATTCTCGATTGTGATCGTACAGGCCAGATGGTCGCCCGGGCGGACGTACCTCTCGTATTCCTGATCAGCGCTAACCGCGACAACGGAAGTAAATCCGCCATCATCAAGGATTTCCCAGATTTTTTCCTGCACTGTCGGAGCGGCACCTTCTTCCCGGTGTGCCCCCCGCAATCCTGCCATCGTCCATGCCTGAATCATGCCCGGCGGTGCGACGATTCCACCGTGCACGCTCTGAGCCGCACGGTCGGGGTCCGTATAGACAGGATTGTCATCCTCCATGGCATCACACCAATGACGAATCATTGGCTGATTGACCGGGTCGTGAGCGCGAAACGGCTCGCCCACAACCTGCCCCTCGAATTCTTTCAGACGAGAAAGGCGATCAGCCTGCTCCGGTGTGATCTCCTCAGCCATGGATACTCTCTACTTCCGGGGCATGCCGAGGCCCATCGTGGCCAAAATGGTCCGCTGGATCTCATTGACACCGCCGCCGAACGTATTGATCTGGCAGGCTCGATATTCTCTCTCGACAGCCCCGAGCAACAGGGCCCCGGGGGAGTCACTCTTGATCATGCCCTGGGCTCCGAGGACGTCGGTCAAACGGCTATAGATCTCGATCAAGGTTTCGGTGCCATAGACTTTAACGCCGGATGCATTCGCCGGGGGCAGGCGTCCCTGCTCTACCATCCAGGCCATCCGCCAGTTCATGACCTTGGCCGCCTCGACGCGAGCATAGGCCTCGCCGAGTGCATTCTGCACCCAGCCCTGATCAGCGACCTTGCTGCCGTCATCGGTCTCGGTGTCTTTGGCCCACGAAATCACGTCGTCCACGATGCGCGCCGCAACGCAGCCCCAGGCACCCAGGCCGATTCGCTCGTGGTTGAGCTGCAAGGTCACGATGCCCCAACCGGCGTTCTCTTCGCCGACGCGCATATTGACCGGAACTCGAACGTCCTCGTAATAGCTCATATGCGTCCGGCCACCGCCCACCGTATGAATCGGTGCGGCGCTAAAGCCCGGATCCTCGGTCGAGGCCACAAGCATCGTGATTCCCTTGTGCTTCTTCACGTTGGGATCGGTTCGCGCGGCCAGCCAGATATAGTCGGCGTCGCCGGCTCCCGAGGTGAACATCTTGGTCCCGTTCACCACATACTCGTCACCGTTGCGCTCGGCTTTGGTCGAGAGAGCGGCCAGGTCGGTTCCCGCGTTCGGCTCGGAATAGCCAATGGCAAAATGGACATCACCAGCCAGAATTCGAGGCAGGAACTCTTCCTTCTGCTCTTCGGTGCCGTGCACCATCAGTGCTGGACCCACAGTATTGAGAGTCACAAAGGGAAGGGGCGCTCCCGTCCGGCGAGCCTCATCGACGAAGATCAACTGCTCGAGTGCGGTGAATCCATGCCCACCGTACTCGGAGGGCCAACCGACCCCCAACCATCCGTCTTTGCCGATCTGACGAATGGTCTCCTTGTACTCTTTGCCCTGATAGACGCCGACCAGGCTTTTTTTACGGTCGGGTGTCATCAAGGTTTCAAAGTAATCACGGATCTCGCCGCGGAGATTTTCTTGTTTTGGAGTAAAATCAACGTACATTTGGACACTTCCTTTTCACTGACGCGTGTTCAGTGAACTTTTTTAACCTACCTAGACCAATGTTCAATCCCGAAATGTAGACGCTCTGCGTCACGGGCTCTTTTTCAACGCTCCGGTTTGGTCCCTATAATCTTCGATTTTTCGAGCTGTGCAATTTTTTCCGGAGAAAATCCGAGCTCTTGAAGCAAAATTTCCTGATTATGCTCGCCTAAAAGTGGTGCATTTCCGGTGTATTGGCGCTCCGGCCCAAAGGAGAAGCGGACCGGAAATTTTGGGTACCTTTTTTCGCCCGAGTGGGGATGAATCAATGTCTCGAACCATTCCCGGGCCTCAAGGTGCTCGTGGCCGTAGCTCTCGCTCCCCGGGATGAGATTTTTCACCACCGGGAGTTCCGCCGCGAGAAGGGTCTCGACGGCTTGATCCGCCCCTCGCTGGTTCATCCAGCCCGCGAGGCCAGCGTCGATGGCATCGTGGCTGCCCTGACGACCCGAGCCGGAAGCAAGCCGCGGGTCCATGGCCCACTCAGGTTCACCGATCGCTGCAACCAGTCGCTGCCAATCGTCATCATCCCGTACGCTGAGAGATACCCAACGGCCATCCGAGGCCTGATAGGAACCCTGCGGGGCGTAGACCGGGTGACGATTTCCCTGACGGGCGAGGACTTCCTCGCGCAGCGAGTACGCGATGGTTTGTTCGGCCGTCAGGCATAGCGCCGTTTCCAGCTGTGGCATCTCGATCAGCTGCCCCTCGCCCGTGCGTTCTCGATGCAGCAACGCTGCCTGAAGCGCCGTTGCCGCATGCATCGAAACCACACAATCCAGAAAGCCACCGGGGTTCAGAGGATCGCCACCGGCATGACCCGTCACCCAGCTCATCCCCGCGACCTGCTCGAGAACCAGAGCGTAGGCCACCCAATCTCGCCAGGGGCCCTCGAGTCCGAACCCGGGCATGCGCACCATCAGAAGCTCCGGTCGAATGGCTTGCAATTGCTTCCAACCCAGTCCGAAATTCTCCATCACCCGTGGCGAGAAGTTCTCCAGAACCACATCGGATTCCCGCACCAGATCGCAGAAGATCTCCTGACCTTCGGGCCGACGCAGGTCGAGAGTCAACTCGCGCTTGCCCAGGTTGGTCGCCTGAAAACTGCCGCCCATCTCGTACCACTTCTCTCCCAGTCCGGTGAAGGTCTGGATAAAGCGGTAACCATCGGGGCGCTGCACCGACTCGATCTTCACGACGTCCGCGCCAAGTGTGGCGAGATACATGCCGAGATAGGGTCCGGCCCAGAAAGTCCCCAGGTCCAGAACTCTCATCCCCGCAAAGGGTAGATACGGTTGGTCCTTGGGATGGGTGGGTGCCACCGGTGCGCGCGCGGCCCAGGGGGAATCCCGCAAGGACGTCGTATCCGCGCCCAGCCTTGGTGCTTCCTCCCGCATTTTCGGGCCCGAGGCGCTCATCCGATACGGAAATCCTGGCCGATCGAAGTCCCCGGAGGGATCCTTTACGAAGAAGGGCCGCTCCCGGTGCTGTTCGAAGTTCCGGATCGAAGCTCCATTGCCCAGCGGGCCTGAAGGAATTCGGAAGGCCTGCGCCAGGGCCACGACTTCCTCGACGGTATGAGCCCCCAGCCAACTCTGAATATGCGCAAAGAAAGCTTTCTGCGCATCCGGCTTTGTCTGGATATCCTTCTGCCGATCCGCGAAATCCGGCGCCTCCAGCAGGGCGCAGATATCCGACCACGATTGAGCCGTCAGAGCGTTCAGGCCAACCCAGCCGTCCTGCACCTCGAGTGCGCCGGGTACCGGCGTGAAACGCTGCTGGGGTGGCGGCATGCCGACCGCGGCCAGGTTCTGGGCGAAGAGCATCGGGTACGGAAGTGTGCCGATGAAGGCTTCCATGCCGCAGACATCGACCAGAGTCGCCTCACCCGTCTCACGAGTCGCGCGGACCGCCGTCAATGCGGTAGCCGCGGCGTAAGCCGCCATATGATACTCGGCCAGCCGACCCCCGCATTGCACGGGGTCCTCTGCCGGACGACCATGTGCCGAGACCCAGCCACCGGCGGCTTGTGCCACAAACTCCGTCTCGGGCCTCCCCGCCCACGGGCCGGTTTCGCCGAAGCCGGAGATCCTCACCATGGCCAGACGCGGATTCTCGGCACGCAGGGCGGCAAAATCACAACCGATGGCTTCGAGCACTCCCCTGGCACCCGAAGCGATCACCAAATCCACCCCCCGAACCATTGCCAGAAGCTCGCGCCGGTCCGATTCGTCGGAGAGGTCGAGCGCTACGCTTCGCTTCCCGGTGTTCAGGTAGCGGAAAAGACCGCTGGCCTCGGGATCTCCTTCCCGGCCTTTCGGGAAAGGCCCCCAGGCGCGCAGTAAGTCCCCTCGTCCCGGTAACTCGACCTTGACGACGTCGGCGCCCAGATCCGCAAGCAGACGGGTCGCGTAAGCGTTGGATACGTCCTCACCAAGGTCGAGGACTCGGAGGTCATGCAAAGCGTCCATGAATTCAATTGGCACAGAAGAACCGCCGGTTGTTTCGGACGCTCCTTCTGCGGCTTCGGATCTCTAACGCCAACCGGGCGCCGAGGCAATTCACGCCGCGAGATGACGCAATGTGCCAGCGGCGAGGCATGGCTTGTGCACCAGGCCCCGGTTTGAACGGCATATGCCTTCCGTGCGAAGGGAGGTGGCAGGAGGCAATGATGAAAACTTTCCTTTGCGGCGTGAGTGGTTTTATCCTTGTATTTCTCGTCCCTGGCACCACGGTGCTGGCCCAACAGGAATCTCCGGCCGAGTATATCGAGTCGATCGAAACCGAGACCGATACCGGCGGTGCCGCCGACGAGGCTGATGCCGCGGTCGCGCAGGCCGACGTCCCGCAGGACGAGTCGGTTGTCGGGCTCGACAACCAGGAACGTCAACAGATCGAGCAGATTGTCGTCACGGCGAGAAAGCGCGCCGAGCTTCTGGAAGAAACGCCAATCTCGGTCACGGCACTCGGCGAGAACGCCCTGCGGGAATCCAACATCACGCGGCTGAACCAGATCACCGAACTGGTACCCAACCTGCAATTCGATTCCGACGGCGGCACCTCCAGCACCGCGCGCGTCTACATTCGCGGCATCGGAATCAACGACACGATCATGACCAACCAACCCGGCGTGGGCATCTACGTCGACGGGGTCTACATGGCACGTTCCCAGGGCAGCGTGCTGGATGTCGTGGACGTGGCGCAGCTCGAGGTCCTGCGCGGACCGCAGGGAACCCTTTTCGGGAAAAATACCGCCGGCGGCGCGATCAACATCACCACAATAAAGCCACAACAGGAGTTTGGCGGATGGGTCCAGGTGCGACCCGGGAACTACGGTCGCATCGATACCCGCCTGGTTCTGGATGTGCCGATCGACCTCGGCTGGTTTGAGGACAAGCTCTTCACGCGGTTCTCCTTCGCTTCCCTTTATCACGACGGCTACCAATACAACGCCGCACGCGATGATTACTGGTCCAACCAGAACACATTGGCGTTCCAGGGCGCTGTGCGCTTCCTTCCCACCGACAATATTGTCGTCGATATCTCGGGCAACTATTCGCGCAACCACGCCAAACCGCGCGGCGGCCACTGCTTTCTGATCGACAAGGACGGCGAGGGACCGGGCACCCCGGGTGATTTGGTGCCCGGGTTTGCCGACAACTGTCGAAAATCAGAAGACGCAGACCTGCTGACATTCTACTCGGATCTACCCGGCCTCTCGGATCTTGAAAGCTACGGCGTATGGGCGACCATTGAGTGGGACCTCTCGGATCTGGGATGGACAGACGAGTTATCTCTCAAGTCGATCACGGCCTGGCGGCAGCAACAGGACCGCACCCAGCGTGACTTCGACCTGACCGACAGTGGTGTAGTGGAGATCGCGATCAAGGGTGGGCCGTTGGTGATCGATGGTGCACCTTTCCGCTCCAAACAGATCAGCCAGGAATTTCAGGCCATCGGCTCGAGTTTCGATAGACGCCTCTCCTGGGTGGGCGGATTCTATTATCTGGCCGATCAGGCGCGCGAACTAAGCGGAACTAACGCCCTCTATGGCGCTCCGTTCTATTTGCCGGGTGCCGCGAGCAATGCCGACCGCAAGGTGGACAACTACACCCTCGCCGTCTTCGGGCAGGCGACCTGGGATATAACCGACTGGTTAAGCGCGACGGGTGGGCTGCGCTGGACCCTCGACCATCAGGGGTATTCTCTTTTCAACTGGAATCTAGCTGACCCCAACCAGACCAAGGAGGCGGCCCGGGGCGTGCCCATTCCCGAAGAGGACATCACCCAGGACAGTAACGATTCGAAGGATTTTGATGCATGGACGCCGATGGGCAGCGTCGCCATGACGCTACCCGAAGATCTGCAACCGGAAATGCTGGATCATATGATGGGCTACTTCACGTATGCCCGCGGATTCAAGGGCGGCGGCTTTAACGCTCGCGCCGGTAGCGGATTCCCGAAAGAAGAACCCCTGCCCACCTTTGATCCCGAAACGGTGGACTCTTTCGAGATCGGCCTGAAGACCATCTGGTTCGACCGCCGCCTCACGGCCAATTTTTCATTCTTTCTCGCCAAGTATAAGGACATGCAAGTCCTCACGGTCAAATCGATCCCCTGCGCAACCGAGGAGGACCCCGGTTGTCTCCAGATCCTTCCCATCAATGCCAACGCCGCTGACTCCAAGTCGCGCGGGGCTGAATTCGAGTTTCTCGCACGCCCTCTGGAGGGTCTCGCATTGACCTGGAATGTAGGCCTTCTCGACGCACGCTTCGATGAGTTCATCTCGACCAGCGAAATCGATGATTCGCCGATCAACCGCGCGGGCGAAACGTTCAACAATGTCCCCCAGTTCAACACGTTGATCGCCGCTCAGTATTCCTTCCCCCTCGAGATTGGAGACCAGGCGCTTCTCTCCGGATGGCTGACCCCGCGGGTGGAATGGTATTACCGCAGCGCGGTTCACCTCAACGGACCCGAACTTCCCTCGGGCCAGCAACCTGGCGTCGGCGTGTTCAACGCCAGACTGTCCTATGATTTCTGGAACGACCAAGGCCAGATCGCTCTTTGGGGCAGGAATCTTACCAACGAGATCTACGGTACCGGCTCGATCCCGGTGGCCGCCCTCGGGTTCAACAGCATTCTGTATTCGCCGCCGCGAACCTTCGGTGCCGAGCTTTCCTACCGGTTCTAGATCAACGATCGGACATCGGCAGACGCCAGAATCGGATCCAGACAATAGCGGCATAGACCGGGGCCCCGAAGCTCGCGATCCACAAAAAACCGGCCAACCCCCCCAGCCAGGTAATCGGGCCGATCAGATAAAGGATGTCTTCGATCTCGAAGCCGCCCGAGGCCGGTTGGTCGGGAATGCCCATGCGCGTCCGCGCGTTGATCTGATCATGGCCGACGAAGATCGCCACGAAGGCAGCCCCGCAAACAAGGCCCATCCAGATCGGCTCGGATGTGCCCGTGGCGCGTGCCACGCCGACACCCATGCCGGCAAAGACAGCGGACTTCACCACCAAATCGACAGCCCGGTCGTAGCGATGGCCGAATTCCGAGGTCTTGCCCGAAAGCCGCGCGAGTTCGCCATCGGTGTGATCGAGAAACATCGAGAGCATGTAGAGTCCTGCGCCGAGTGCGATCGATAGGGATGAGCCGAGGCCAAACGATACCGCACCCGAAAGTCCCACCAGCAGCGACAAGGTGGTGAGATGGTTTGGGTGCACGGCAGTGTGCACCAGCGGCCGCACGAGAGCGCGGGCCAATCGGCTATCCCATGATTTGGTCATGATGGCTCCGATCGCTCGCCCGAAGACGGCGGCTTCGTCTCCCCGGCGGGCAAATGCGTGGCCAGAAATTCGATCAGGTTCTCGCCCATGACCTTGCGGATCGCGACCTCGGAGAGACCCTCATCGAGCAGCGCCTGGGTCAGCGCCGACAATTCCGAGGCATCAAAAAGCACCGTGGTGGAACCATCCCAATCCGAGCCCAGAGCCACGTGATCTTCCCCCACAATCTCGATCGCGCGCGCAATCGAGCGAGCCACGCCCGCGGGCGTAATATCGCAAACCGCCCCTTCCCAGAATCCGATCCCGATCAATCCGCCGCGCACCGCAATCCGGGCCAGGAGGGCATCATCGATATTCCGTGCCGTCGGGCACTGGCTGTAGACACCCGTATGCGAGACCACCGGAGGTCGCGTTGTCATGGCCAGCACTTCGCGTACGACTGCCTCGGAGGAATGTGCCAGGTCAATCAAGATTCCTTGTCGCTGCATCTCGCGCACCGCCTCGCGGCCAAACTCACTCAGCCCGCCCCCCGAGATCCCGTGCAGCGATCCGCCGAGCTTGTTGTCGAAGAAATGGTGCAGGCCCATCATGCGAAAGCCCGCCTCGCGCAGAACGGCAATCATGCCCAGATCACCATCGAGGGCATGCGCTCCCTCGAGAGCCAGGAGGCCGCCGAGGATCTCCGAGCCTTGCGCACGCGCCCCCAGCAGCGACTCCACATCCGGTCCGGTGAGAAGAAGCCGGATTAAATCCGGATCCGAGCGAGCAAGCTCGCGCAGGCGGGTTGCCTGATACAAGGCCCGCTCGCCCAGACTGTCCCAGGTAGTGACCGGCCACCCCTGCAGCATCACCAAGGGTGTGATGTTGTCACTACCCGCAGTGTTGGCATCGTAGTTTTGTCCTGAAGGTGATTTGGTCACTACTGCGAAAACTTGAACCGCAACATTGCCCTCGCGCAGGCGCACCAAATCCACATGGCCGCGATCACCTCGCTGACGCGGGTCCCGATCCCAGAGAAAAGTGTCGGCATGCAGGTCGGCAATCAGCATCTGCTGGTGCAACGCGGCTGCGTCCGCGCTGACAAACCAGGGGTCATGGGGGACCACGACATTCAGTTCGCGCTCGACGAAGGCGGGTCCGGCGAGAATCCCCAGTCCAAGAATCACGGCCAGAGCGACCACGGCCGCGCCCATGATTCGCGCGCGCCCCTGCATCATGCCCACCACGCTCCTCTCATCGAGCGCGGCCCGGTTTCGTCGATCCGCTCGATCCGCTCGAGGCCTCGGGAGGGCCGATTGTGTAAATTCGGATCAGTGGGCCCGGGGCGCGAACCGCCTGATAACCGCGCGTCGGGAAATAGAAGGCATCTTGCTGCTCGTAGATGGCCTCTTCCGCATTGTCGCGAAACGGATTGATTTCCTCGACCAGCTGCACGCGATCCCCTAACGCCGCGACCGCCTCCCAGTCGGCCGTGGACGAAAAAAGCGGATGGTCATGAACCACCAGATAATCAGCAGCAAGGCTCGACAAGCCTCCACTCTCGAAGGCCGGACGAACGATTACTCGCCCCGGTGGCACCTGAGGATCCCCCCAAAACCAGCCCGTCGCACCCGACAAGGCGACTCGGTCTCCGACAAAAGTATTCGTCACCAACCACTTCTGTGCGGACACGCGAGTATCCGGAACCGACATTAATTGGTCAAAACGAACAGATGCCGCAAGCGGCTCGCGGATGAAAAAGACAGACAACAGCAGAAGGGCCAACACCCTTGACCAGGAAGGCAAGAATCGCAGGCGGTCCACACATGCAATCGAAACGCCGGCCAGCAAAAGTGCCGCGACCGGAAGGACCGGCGTCATATATCGGGACAGCATCGCATGGGAGGGTGCGAACACCAGATAGGAGACGATAAAGAAAATCGCACCCAGAGTGGCCAGCGGCCGCCTGGAGAAAAATGCCCAGAGCAGGGCGACAGGCAAGAGAACCAGAAGCGGTAGGCCCAACGCGTAACGCAAGGAAAACTCATAATGGTAGAGAAAGCCCCGCCAGGCTGAGGGTCGCGCGACCTCCGGAAGACCCGCCTCGACCAGAGGCGCTTCCGATGGCGTCACCATTTGCGAAAACGCGAGAGCGGGAATCTGCAGAATCTTGTTCAGAGTTTCCTGATTCAAGATGAAGTCCGGCGAAGTGATCACAAAAAACAGAAGCGCTACTGCGGTGAGTAAAAAGATCTCCGCAGGAAATATCCGCCGCAAGCCCTGTCCCCGGCTTCCTTTAATACAGGCAAGCCAGGCGGGCAGAAGGAGCAGCACGCCGGGCAACTTCATCGCCATCGCCATGCCAATGGACAAGCCCGCCATATAAACGCCGCGACGGTTCAGGCGACGTGCGAGCGGCGCGAGAAGTCCGAGCGAGAGGATCGCAAACAAGCCCAGCGCGACATCAGATTTTGCAGAGTGCGAATCGCGCACATGAAAAACGGACGTCGCCAGAATCAGACCGGCGAGGAGCGCTGCCCGATTCCCGAATTCCCGGCGTGTCGCCCACATCAGAACCGCGACCGTTGCCGTTCCCGCGCATGCCGAGAAGAACCTCTCGGTCAGCAAAAGGCGGTCGGGAGCCTCGTTCAAAACGGTCAGATAATCGCCTGCAGGTGCCTGTCCGACCAACTGCAGAAGACGCAAGCCGATCTCGCCCCAGGCCCAGAGCAAATAGATATAAGCACTCGGTATACCCGGATGTTGTCCGGGCCACTCCAGATAAAAATTGCCCATCGCCGGCAGGCGCGTCTGCAGAACAATAAGCTCTTCGTCGGGTCGGGTCATCAAATGCGGCAGGCCCCCGTCGAGTCCCCAAAAGCGCAACAGGGCGGCAACAACCAGAATCAGCAGAGCCGCGATTTCATAGCGCCATGGGCCGACTGCCGTACCCGAGGGGTTGGTCCTGTTCATTCAACCGGTTCCGTCGGTGACCGTGCCGGTTGATTCTCGACCGCATATATACGAATCAGTGGCCCCGGTGCTCGCACCCCCCGAAACCCGCGGGTAGGCAGATAAAACGCATCGTCGTTTTCGTAGATTACCTCGGTCGCATTCTCCAGAAACGGATCGATCTCGAAAGCGAGTCGAGCCGTTCCGCCAAACGAACGTACCAAATCCCAGTCCGCCGAGGACGAGAAGAGCGGGAAGTCATGAACGACGAGATAATCGATCGAGGGCGGTGTACCGGCATCGCCCGCTGCATTGATCCGCACCACAGGCCGACCACGCGGAATTTGGGGGTCACCCCACGTCCAGAAGACAGCCCCCGATAGAGCCACGCGATCACCCTTGTCGGTATTGTCTGCAAGCCAGCGGGTCGCCTGGACCCGCGTATCGGTGACGGACATCAATCGATCAAAACGCACCGACGCCATGAAAGGCTCCCAGAGGACGGCAACCATGACCATCGGCAAAACGAGTGCTCGAATAGCCTCCTGTCGGCGTGCCAGACGATCCACGGCCAAGGCCAGCATTCCTCCCAGAAGAAGAGCCGCCACCGGAAGCAGTGGCGTCATATAACGCGAGAGCAATACAGGCGAGGTACCGAAGACCAGATACGCGAGCAGGAAAAACCAGGAACTGATCTGGGCGATCTGGTGATGCGAAAAAATTCCCCAGAGAAGAGCGACCGGCAAAAGAATCACCAAGGGCAGGCCGAACGCATAGCGCAAGGAGAACTCGTAATGATAAAAAAGCCCCGGCCACATCAGGACCTTTTCGGCTGCTTCCACGGCATCTTGTCCGGGAGGTGCGGTCCCCGAAAGCATGGGCAAAACGAACCCCGGAATGGCGAGAAGTTTCTCTGCTGTCTCGGGATTGAAAACAAAGTCCGGAGAAGTCGCGACAAAAAATATCCCGGATATGGCCGTGAGGATAAAAATCTCGGCTGGAAGAATTCGTCGCCAACCGATCTGACGGCTCCCCTGAATGCACGCCAACCAGGCCGGCAACAGGAGAAGAATCCCCGGGGGCTTCATCGCCATCGCCATCCCGACCGACAGGCCGGCGAGGCAAACACCACGCCGGCTCAGATCGCGGGCCAGTGGGGCGAGCAGGCCCAGAGACAATATTACAAAAAAACCGAGCGCAATATCCGGCTTGGCTGAATGAGAATCCCGAACATGGAAAACCGACGTTGCGAGGATCAGTCCCGCCAGCAGGGCCGCACGATTGCCAAACTCACGCCGCGCGACCCACATCAGAATCGCGACCGTCGCGGTCCCAGCACACGCCGAAAAGAACCTCTCGGTCAGAAGAAGCCGATCGGGCGCCTGGTTCAACACCGCCAGATAGTCGCCGGCAGGTGCCTGCCCGAAGAATTGCAGGACGCGCAGCCCAACCTCACCCCAGGCCCAAAGTAAATAGATGTAGGCGCTGGGAATCCCCGGGTGCTGTCCGGGCCACTCCAGATAAAAGTTGCCCATGGCGGGCAAGCGCGTTTGCAGAACAATAATCTCTTCGTCCGGTCGGGTCATGAGATGGGGCAGACCGCCCTCGAGTCCCCATAAGCGCAGAATGGCCGCACCGATCACGACCAGCGCAGCAGCGATCCCGAAGTTCCGCTGATCTGCGACGCCTTTTGCCTGACTCCGCTCCGACACGTCCGTCCCCTTATCCTGTCATCCGCGACAGGTCACGACTCATCGGGAATTCCCTGAACCTTCAAGAGATAGGCAAGCCGATGCATCCCTGCTCGCAATCGATACTCGGGGCTCGTATCCGGGCCGCAAGCTCCTGTTCCCACGCCCCTGGCGGCGACATCGAGGTTCAGGAAAATCTCGTCCCGGGAGATCAGGTCGGTCGTATGCCGGGCCCGGTCGAGATCGTCTTCCGTCGAGTGGCTCGCCGTGACTTCGATCGGTTTGGATGGCTCGAAACGAACCCCCTGCCCGCGGCGATCCTCGAGTGCACAAAAGCGGACCTCGGTTCGATTCCCGGTGGACTGGGGATGCACATAGGGAACCCCCAGCGCCGCAACCGAACTCTCGAACAGTCCCGCTCGCGTGCTCGCGACCCGATCCCGATAGGATTCATGCGGTCCGAGGCCAAACCAGCGGAACCGATCCAGACCCGGAGCCACCACAAAAGAAACGCCGACCCGGGGCAGGTCTTCGAAACCCTCCGGCAAATGCATCTCGTGGCTGAACGAGATGCCGGATTCAGCAAAGCGAGCGATCTGCTCGTGTCGGATCTCAAGTCCGGGAGAAGTACCACGCCAGATCTCCTCCAGCTCCCAGGTCATGGTCCCCCCGGCCGATTCGTGCAAGCTCGAGCGCTGCAAGTGGCGCTCCAGTCGATCAATTCCAAGAGCGCGCCAACGACCCGCATGGCCCTGCTCGTTATCCACGGGTGCTCGCCAGAACGACGCGGTAGGACCGCCGAGCAGAAGCGCACGGCCCCGCTCTTCGACGCCGAGGAGGGCGCCGTTTTTTTCGTCGACCACTGCAAGCACATGGCCCGCGCGGATCTGGATTCCCCGCGAGGACAAGAGAGTCACGACGCCACCCGAGACCCTCTGCCGCGGCTTCCGGGGCCGTTGCAACTCGAACTGCTCAAAGCCCACCTCATGCCCGCGATCGGCCCATGCTGTATCTTTGCGAGTCACAAAACGAACCAACAAGGACAACGCCCCCTCGGGATCCGCATCGGCAGCCTTCCACCCGATCGGGAATTTCTTGCTCGCGCCCGGTGCTATGTCCAACTTTGAGAGCTTGCCGCGCAACCGAACTTCACCTTCCACCAGAAGTTCCCACCGCGCCTCCAACCAATCGAGATTCCGGAAGCTATCCAGATTCTCGACCGAGAGCCGGCCTTTTGCCCAGGTCGCCGCAACCGGTTGGGCAAGCTTCTTCAACTCCAGCAGACCCGGTCGCACCGATCGATCCGGTCCGACGAGTCCATTGAGACAAAACGTCTGATCGTTCGGAGTCTCTCCGAAGTCTCCACCATAAGCCCAATAGGGACGTCCGTCTTCGGTTTGTTGCAGAAGCCCCTGATCGGCCCAATCCCAAATAAACCCGCCCTGCAAACCCGGATAGCGCCGAAACGCTTTCCAATAGTCCGCGAGTCCGCCATTCGAATTCCCCATGGCATGCGAGTACTCGCAAAGAATCAGCGGCTTCTCGCCGCGGTCGCGACGGGCCCAGGCAATGATATCTGCCGGTGCTGCATACATCGGGGCGACAATATCGGTCGTGGAATCTTCCAGAGACAAGACCTCGGCGGGCGAAAGACCGTTGCCCCGACCACCGTAGAAGGCGTCTCCCAACCCACCTTCGTACATGACGGGTCGTGAAGGATCGTAAGCACGCAAATAAGCGGCACCCGCATGGTGAATCGGCCCGGCGCCCGATTCATTGCCCAGAGACCATGCGATCACCGAACAATGATTGCGATCCCGTGCCGCAACTCGGGTCATCCGGGCAAGGTAGGCCGCGTCGAAACGTACGTCATGACTGAGGCTCAGTAACCGGGCGTGCGACTCGCAATTCGCCTCGTCCACCACATAGAGGCCCAACTCATCGCAGAGATCGAGAAAGTAAGGGTCATTGGGGTAATGCGCGGTCCGGACCGCATTTATATTATGCTGCTTCATCAAGACGAGATCGCGACGCAAACTGTCTCGGTCATGCGTTTTCCCGTTGCGATCATCATGATCGTGTCGATTGACACCGGCGATCATTACCGCAGCTCCATTCACGCGCAGCTCTCGAGCGCCCACTTCAACCCGGCGGAAACCGATTCGCTGTTGCACCGACTCGACAATTTCGCCCTCGGGGTCGATGAGGGAAATCACCAGTTCGTAGAGGTTCGGCGTTTCGGCCGACCACGGTCGAACGGTCGGGAGTGTGACGGCAAACTTCGCCCGCGGCCCCTGCCAGCCATAGGCTGCTGTCAGCCAATCACGAGGCGCCCCCGGCACCTCGGCCTCGAGCGCGCCGCGGCGGACTTCGCGGTCTCGCGGATCGCGCAGCATGGTTTCTACCCGCCAACCCGTTTCGGCGGCACTCGGATAGCCGATATTCACTGAGAATTGCAGATCCCCCTTGCCCGTCTCCGGATCGAAATCGGCAATCGCACAAACATCCTCGATCCAACCATCGACAGCGGTGGCGCGGAGAAAAACGTCGCGATGAATCCCACCAAAATTCCAATCGTCCTGATCCTCGAGAAAGGTCGCATCCGAGAACCGAACCACTGTCAGAACCAGAAGGTTCTCTCCGGTTTCCAAAAATTCCGTGACGTCGAATTCGGCCGCCAGCTTGGAGTCCTTCGACAGACCAACCCCATATCCGTTGAGATGCACATGCAAGACGCTCTCGGCGGCTCCTACCTGCAGGATGATTCGTCGGCCGCGCATTGCGGCCGGCAACTCGAACCGAAGACGGTGAACGCCAGTGGGGTTTGCCGACGGGACCTCGCCCGGTTCTCCCGAAAAAGGCATCTGGACATTGGTATAATGCGGGCGATCCCAACCCTGGAGGCTCCATGCACCAGGCAGGGAGATCTCTTCCCAATCACGGTCGATGCGACCTTTCTGCCAAGCCGCCTCAGGAACCTCGGCCGGATTTTCAAAGAGGCCGAATTTCCAGAGACCGTCGAGCGAGAGAAACGAATCGGACTCAGCATTCGTGCGGCTCCGAGCGGCCTCAGGGTCCGCAAAAGATACCAGAGAGGGACGCATGGGAAGACGTCCGATCTCCTGCACTTCAGGACGCTCCCAGGCCCTGAGCCCCAAAAGCCCATCAATTCCTGAATCTCGCTTTGCCACGGACTTCTTCTAGCGTGAAAACGGGGCGATCAAAAAGAGCCTTCCTCTGCTGGCGGGATCGAGCCGTGATATGCCATAAAATCCTACCCAAGTCAGGGTATCAGGGTCGGAAACCGCCCTCGGTATCAACGGATTACCGGAAACATGACGTTACCTGAGGCACCGCAATCGAAAAGCGAACGGAGCGAGTCTGCGCTGGCAAGGCAGGTTCGTGCCGTGACCGGGCTCGGACTCGGGCTAGTGATCCTCTCCCTGATCGCCGGTCTCGTAACTCTGGGCCTCGCGCTCGGCGAACCGCGCTCGGGAATCCCGGCTTTTGCTTCCGGATGGACCGGGCCCCGGCTGGCATCCTCACGGGCCGCCTATCCCCTGCTCGGGAACATCCCGCCTCATAGCCGCATCATCGCGGTCGACCGAGTTCCGGTCGCCGATGCCAAAGAAGTCAGGGAAAGGATCCAGCGCCGACTGCCGCGCGCACCTATCGAATATACCCTCGCCAAACCCGATGGCACCACAACTCGAATTACAATCCCCCTCGAGATCTTCTCGATGGATCATGCTCTGCGGACATTCCTGCCCGCGATGCTCATCGGAATCCTCTTCTTGCTCGCGGGGATCGGACCGGTTCTCGCTCAGCCTAAAATGCCTCAGGCCCGCGCTCTGGCGGTCATGTCCATCGGGATTGTCGGGAATTATCTTTTTCTTCTGCCGGATTATTTGCTTGGCTACCGGATTGCACCGTGGGGTTTTATTCTGGGCTACCTGGGCATGGCCGGCCTCTGGCATTTCGGGATGACCTTCCCGAGCCCCCTCGCTCCCCTCCGAAGAGCACCGCTGGCAACATTGGCGACCATCTACGGAACGTCAGCTATTTTCTGGCTCGCCTTTGCTCTGATTCCGGACTCGAACATTCGCACCTTGCAGGTGGTCGAGCACGTTCAGTCCATAACTCTTGCGCTCGGCTTGGGACTTCTGATTCTGAACATCGGGCTCTCCTGGGGCAAATCCAACCCCCCCCATATTCAGCGTCAAGCCAGAGTCTCTCTGCCGGGAGCGCTCTCCTTCGTGCTCGGTGTCGCTTTGCTGTTTGCCACCACTTGGGGATTCACCAATCTCTATGTCCCGCCGATTTTCTATCTGGTGCCCTTTGCCAGCACGACCCTCATTTTTGCCTGGGGCATGCTCAGCTCCGAACTCTTTGAACTGGACAGCTTTGCGCGAACGATCCTCGGGCGAAGCGCCCTGCTCCTTTGCGCTGCCGCACTCTTTGGCGTTCTTCTCGGCGTGTTGGAGATCTTCATCTCCCCCCGCGACGCCTGGACCGCAGGCGCCTTTATCACATTGATTCTGGCAAGCGCTCTTCCCCTCGCCCCGCCCCTCTACAATCGGGTCGAAAACTTCATGGAACAAGCCCTCTTCCCCAGGCAGCGACAGCTGCGCGAGGCCCTCGTGGGGATTTCCAGAGAAATCGGCCGCCTGAGGGATACGAATAGTCTGGCAAATTATAGCCGCCGTGCGGTCGCCGAAGCACTGCCCGAAACCCAACTCCGCCTGGTCATCGGCAAGAGCGATGAACCTCTGATGGAGGTCGCGCCGCCTCCGGGCGCTGTCCGCATCGATTTGCCGCTAGGCGACCCGATCCGGGAGGCTTTGGCGCGAGGCCACCGAATTCTTCCCCATCTCAAGGGAGATAACCGCGCCGACAAAAGCGCCTACCACCGAGCCGCTGCCGCAGGCATCGACATCCTGATTCCTCTCGCGACTTCAAAAACTCGCGTCGGCGGATTGCTCGCGACCGGACCCAAGGGAGGGCGACGACTCACCACGGAAGACGGGACTCTGCTCGAGAGCCTCGCGGCACCGATCGGCGTTGCCCTCGAGAACGCGGAGCGCCTCGATGAAATCAAGGCGCTTCAGGAGCGCCTCGAGCGCGAAAACCTCTACCTTCGCGAACAAACCGCCGAGGAAAACGCAGGATCCGAAATCATCGGGAAGAGCCAGTCTCTTCTGGAGGCCATGAACCAATTGCGGCGTGCCGCCCGCTCCAGCAGCTCCGTGCTGATTATCGGGGAAACCGGAACCGGAAAGGAGCTCGCCGTTCGGCTGCTCCATACGGAGAGCGACCGGGCCGACCGGGTGCTGGTCAAATTGCCGTGCGCCGCCCTCCCCGAACAACTTCTCGAGTCGGAACTCTTCGGTCACGAAAAAGGCGCCTTCACCGGTGCCGAAAAAACTCGCGAGGGCCGGCTCGAAGTCGCCGATGGCGGCACCATTTTCTTCGATGACGTAGACACCTTGTCCCTGGCCGTGCAGGCGAAAATTCTGCGAGCCATTCAGGAAGGGGAGATCCAGCGGCTCGGCAGCAACGAGACCCGCAAGGTTGATGTCCGTGTGGTTGCCGCAACCAACCGCAACCTTCTCGCAGAAGTCCAAGCCGGTCGCTTCCGCGAAGATTTATATTACCGTCTCGCGGTCGTCCCGGTGCGACTGCCGCCTCTGCGCGAGCGCCTCGAGGATCTGCCGCTCCTGATCGAGCATATAGCGGCAGAGGAAGGAACACGTCTGGGTCGAGAGATTCGAGAGGTGCACGCGGATTCGCTCGCCCGCATGAAGGAATACGACTGGCCTGGCAATATCCGAGAGCTGCGCAACACCGTCGAGCGAGCCATCGTCCTCGAGGATGGACCGGTGCTTCGGGTGCAGGAAAACCTTGGCGCCGATCAAGCGGGCGCAATCCCCTCCGAGACGAGGCCAGGAAGCGCCGCTCTGGGCACAGCCTCCCTGCAGGACCTCCTGCGCGACTACAAAAAAGCTCTGATCGAGTCGGCCCTGCAACAGAGCGATGGCAATCAGAGGCGCGCCGCCGAGCTATTGGGACTCCACCGCCCAAGCCTTACGCGCATGATCAAGGATCTGGGCCTGCGCGAGGACTCCTGAAGGAACGCGGTCAGGTTCCGAAGCGCCGCAACTGGTAGAGATTCTCGGTCAGAGCCACGATTTCCCCGCTATCGTCCTTCAATTCGCAGTTCCAGGAATAATCGGCCTTCCCCTCTCGTTCCGCCTCAGCCTCGATCCCCGAGACCTCTTCAGGCGTCATCGTCACTTCCACCGTAATCGCGGTCTTGGCCGGCCGCCGAAAGCGAATCTTCAAATCCTTGACGATCGGGTAATACTTCTTGGCATCGAAGGCCGTCATGAAAAGAGCGCCACCCGGAACCTCCGCCAGAGTGAACAAGGCTCCCGCGTACATGATGCCGACGTGATTGATATTCGGCTCAAAGGGCATCCTCATTTTGACATAACCCGTGTCGCATTCGACCAGCTCGATTCCGGTTCGCTCGCAAAAAGGGATCCCGCCTTCGACCGATTGCTTGATGAAACTCTTCTCTTTATCTGTCAATGCCATTTTTCATTCCTGAATTTTCTGGGGTTACGCCACCCCGCTGGTCCTGCAAGTTTATCGCGGAAGGGTAACCCGCTGTCCATTCTCCGCAGCAAGATAAGCTGCATAGACAACCTCCGTGACCGCGAGTCCGAGAGCGCCATCTGCAAGAGGATCACGGCCTGCTGTAATATCGTCAAGGAAGGCTTCCAGCATCGAGGCATGCCCGCTGGTCCACATCTCGTCGGGCATCGGCGTCGTCCAACCTGCAGAGGTATCTGCTTTTTCCATGATGTAGGTATCCCCATAGACATCCGCGTCGGGCGTGTAGCTGCGCAGAAGGTCGTTCGGGCTCATCTGAACCGCGGTATGAAAATTCGAGCCGCTGAGCTCGAGGCGGCTCTGCATTCCTCCCAGACAATTATCACTGCCATACGCCACGCCCCGGGCACCATCTGAAAATTCGATCATGCAGCATCCCCAGTTCTCGACGTCTTCCCAACCTGTAGCGATCCGGGTCTGCTCGGCGGTCAGTCCCCGCGTACGCGTCAAATCCGCAACATCGGCCAGCACGGAGACCGGTACTACCGGCGTCCCGTCGAGCGCGAGTCCCTCATCGTATTTGAGCCTCAGCATCGCCCCGATCGGGTGGGCCCCCAACCGAAGCAAGGCGCCTCCTCCCGTATGTCCCCATTGCTTCGCATAGGGCGAGTGCGAGCCGGAATGAGACTCCCAGCCACGCATCTCCAGCAAACGTCCTCCGGAGGTTTTCGCCAGGGCCGCCGCGCGCTGAAAAGCTGGAGCGTAAATCCAGTTCTCCGCGTAGCAGAGACGGACATCGGCCTGCTCCGCTGCGGCAACCATTGCTTGTGCATCCGCGGTAGCGACAGCCAGCATTTTCTTGCGACTTTGCTGCCCCGCGGTCGAAGCGTCTTCGGCCAGTTCCTGACCGATATACGCAGCCAGAGGCTTGGTGCAGATAATATGTTTTCCTGCCGCAGCCGCCGCTTCCGTCATCGTTCGGTGCAAATGGTTCGGCACGCATAAATCGACCACATCGATTTCCGGCGAGGCCAACATTGCCGGGAAATCCGAAAAAACGGTCTCGATTTCTGCGCTCGCCGCAAAATCTGCCGCTCGCGCGGCATCCCGGGAGGCGATCGCCACGAGAGTACCCTTCCGACCACCGACCTGCGCGTAACAGCGCGCTCGAATCCCCGCGAGAAACCCCGACCCGACCAGACCGATTCGCAACATGATGTCCTACCCCCTGCTCCGCGCCAGCAATGTCGCGCCAATGGCATGGCGGGACCGATTTTCCTGATAGTCGATATCCAGAGGCAGGGGAAAGGGCCGGGCTCCGAGCCACGCAGCGAATCGTTGAGTTGTACCACGCATGCCGGGCACCGTACTGCCCTTGAAACCATGCTGCAATCGGGGCGATGTGCTGAAATTGAGTTCCCCGGTTCCCGTCGCTAGGAAAGACAGCATGAGCCATACAGCTGCCCCTCTCGCCGGTGTCCGGGTCATCGAGTGCTCGATGCTCGGACCCGCTGCTATTACCTCGCATCTCGTGGACCTTGGCGCCGATGTCATCAAGGTCGAACCGCCTGCAGGAGACTATATTCGAGAGATGACGTGGCCCATCGTCGAGGGCATCTCCCTGATGCATCTGCATGTGAATCGAGGGAAGCGAAGTATCACCCTCGACCTGAAAAATGCCGAAGCCGTCCAGATCTTCAAAGATCTGGTCGCTGAAGCCGATGTGGTCATCGAGGCGATGCGGCCGGGAGCACTGGGGCGACGCGGACTCGGATTCGAGGATCTGAAGGCAGTAAACCCCCAGATCGTCTTCTGTAATATCTCGGGTTACGGGATGACCGGCCCCTACAAGGACATGCCCAGTCACGGTGTGGCGTACGATGTCTGGAGTGGCTTGATCGAACCCCAATACGACGAGGAGGAGTTCTGCTACCTGCCGTCACACCCCTCGATGGGCATCCATGCAGGACCCCTTTTTGGGGCCTTCGGGATTCTCGCCGGCGTGATTCGAGCGCGTGAGAGCGGTGAGGGCTCCAATCTTGAAATCGCACAGAGTGATGCTGCCGCCTACATGGATTGGTATCGCAGCGAGTCCTATATGGCCTACGAGCGCCCCGAAGATATTGTGACAGGCAACAAGGCCGACAATTACGAGCGACGTGCGGTCGGGACTGCGGGAATGAAGGAGGGCGTGCGCTACCAACTCTATGAAACCAGCGACGCACGCCATATCCTCTTTATGGCATCCGAGCAGGCCTTCTGGAAAAACTTCTGTGATGGCGTCGGGCGCCCCGAGCTCTTCGAAAAGTGGCCCGGGTCGAAGTACGCCGACCACGCGCGAGGCAATCGCGAACTGCAGCACGAACTCCGGGATATCTTCAAGACGAAAACCTCCGACGAGTGGATCGCCTTCGGCAACGACGAGAATACGCCGATTGCACCGGTAAACTCTCCGCAAACCTTGAAAAACGATCCGCAGTTCCAGCATCGCTTTCCGCTCTACAGCATCGACCAACTCGACGCGGAGCAATTGCCGACGCCGTTGAAGTTCATCGATGAGGAGCTCCCGACCCCGACCAAGGCACCGACCATCGGCGAGCACTCCGATCGGGTCCTCGAGGATATTCTGGGTTGGGACACCGACAAGGTCGCGACGGCGCGGGCCGCCGGCGCGATGGGCAAGACCGACAAATAGGCTGCTCACGTCAGATGCCGGCGAGCGCTCAATTCTCGAGCACGCCGGCACGAAGATAAGGGGCGATGTCCTCGTCCGTAAACGACAGCCAATCCTGCAGAACTCGAATATTATCGGCCCCGATAGCACGACCCGTATCCGAGGTTCTGCCTCCGGTTTCGGTCAATCGAAAACCCGGCCGACTGGCCCGAACGGTTCCTGCCGAGCGATGCTGAATGTCCTCAAAGAAGTCTCTGGCCGCCAATTGGGGATCGGCCCGCAAGAGATCCTCCACATGCTGCGCCACGCCCGCGGCAACACCGCCATCCTGAAGGCGTTGCATCAACGCCTCTGCCGGCAGCGCCGACGTCCATCCGGCGACCATCTCGTCGAGTCGATCGACGTGCCGCCGACGATTTTCGTGGTTCGCAAATCTGCGATCGGCCATCCATTCCGGATGACCGGCGACCCGACAAAATGCTGCCCACTCGGCATCGGAACGCACGGTGATCGCAACCCAACGGTCCTTGCCTGCGCACGGATAAATTCCGTAGGGTGCCCCGCTCTCGCGACGGTTGCCGGCTGGCTCGGGCATATCTCCAGCCAGCGCGGCCATCATCACGTCCCCGATCGTTGCCACACACGTCTCCACCTGTGCGAGGTCAATGAACTGCCCCGCACCCGTCCGCTCACGATACTCCAGCGCGGCCATGACAGCGACCAGCCCATGCAGGGCCGCCACCGGATCCGAATACGCATACTGCGTGATCGTACAGCCACGCTCCGGGAGCCCCGAAAGCGCAGCGAGCCCCGAGACAGCCTCGATATTCGGCCCCCAGGAAACATAATTTGCGGCCGGCCCCGACTGACCAAAACCTGAAGTCGCCAGGTAGATCAATTGAGGATTGACGGCCGCCAGTGCGGAGAAATCGAGACCCAGCCGTTTCATCGCTCCAGGAACGAAATTTTCGATTACGAGATCGGCCTCTGCCGCGAGTCGCAGCGCCAAATCGCAACCCTCCTGCTTTTTCAAATCCAGACCAACGAAATTCTTGCCGGCATTCCAATCCGTAAACCAGGGCGAGAGCACTTCGCTGATACCGGCATCAGGAGCCTTGGGGGAAATATATAAACGGGTGACATCAGCCGCTGCCCGGGACTCGATCTTCACGACTTCAGCGCCATGATAAGCCATCAGACGCCCCGCCCATGGGCCTGCCATTCCCGCGGTGAATTCCAGAACACGCAATCCGGCGAGAGCACCCGCGTCACGGCCCTCATTTATTATGCGCGGAACCGCGCCGACCGTGCCCGTACGCCGACTCCCGGGAGATTTCCTCGGCCGCTCGATGGAAAGCCATTTCTTCTGAAGGAGCGCCCCGCCCTGACCCGGATTCGGAGCGAGGTTCGCGATCCGCCACGGCGTTGCTGCGTGGCGATAGGGTGCTCCGGGGAACGATTGCGAGCTCCCCTCGGGACGAACGAAGAACTCGCGCGCTCGTAAATGCGGATCCGCGACCACCTGTGCCGCACCCTGCAAGGGCGTGATCGCGATATGCCTTTCCTGTCCCGAAGCGCAACAATCCGCAACCGTCATGCGCGCAAAATGCTCGGCCAGCCATGTGTCGATCACCTCTCGATAGGCCTGCCGGTTGGCGGAAGGGCCCTCGAAAACCGGCTCCCGGATCGCTTCGCTACCGCCCGTTTCGGCAACCCAACGCGCCAGGGCTTTCCAGTGGGCGGGACGGTTCACGGTCAGATAGATCGAACCGTCCCGGGCAGGCCAAACACCCGACGGCACCGATGCGGTCAGCCCGGACCCTTCGCGGCACGAAATCACGCCGTCCTCCAGGTAGCGCCCGGCCCCGACGACGTGGGAGACGGAGGCCATCACTTCCTGAAGAGATACGTCCACGCATTCTCCGTGGCCCGAAATCTTCGCCGCGCGAAGCGCGATCAATGATCCACTGGCGGCCGCTGTGCCGGCCATCATATAGGCGGGAAAGCCCGCCAACGACATTGGTGGTTCATCCGGCCAGCCAGTCGTATAGGCTGCCCCCGAGAGAGCTGTCGCAACAAGATCGGAAGACTGCCAGCCAGCACGAGGGCCGTCTTGACCAAATCCGCTGATCCGGGTGAGCACCAAACCCGGGTTTTCCGCTCGGAGCTTTGCAAAGCTCAGTCCATGACTCTCGAGGAAGCCTGGGCCTCGGGTCTCCAGAATCAGATCCACATTTCGCGAGAGCTCCATAAGCGCGTCACAATCCGTGGGGTCTTCCAGATCGAGAAGAAGGCTTTGCTTGGAGGTATTTGCGTAGCGAAACCAATCACTGGTTGCCGGGTCCTCGACCGAACGTGGTTGCAGACGTCGACTCGATTCGCCCGAGGGTGCCTCGACCTTGCAAACTTCGGCGCCGAGATCCGCGAGCAACTTTCCCGCATACTCGCCCTGTTCGTCCGCGAGTTCGAGAACCCGCAGTCCCTGAAGTGCACCGCCCACGCCTACCCCCTACCAGAAGGGAACCGCACGGAGCAGGGCCGCGATGGCAATCGCCGTGCTCGCCATTCCCAAAAGGAGAAGAACGAACGATCGAAACCGCTCGGCATCCAGAAGATTCAGCAAGCGCTCCCCGCACCAATGCCCGACAAAAAGAAAGGGGAGGCCCAGAAGGAGTAATCTCAGCGAATCGTAACCAATCAGGCCGGCGATCAGAAAGCTGCCGAGGGCAAAGATCCCGTTGAGCACAAAAAGATTGGATAGTGCACCGCGAAAAACTTCCGCCCGCAAACCGGCGGCCTGCAGATAGAGCACGATCGGAGGTCCGTTAATCGCTGTACTGGTGGAGAGAATTCCGGAGACGAACCCCGTGAGGAACGATGCCCTGTCGGAATGGGGCCAGCGAAAACCGACCGCGATGGCCAACGCCATCAATGCAGACACCGTGCCCACCAGAAAACGGAGCAGATCTGGTGAAAGGTAGAGCAGCACCTGCAAGCCAAGCGGGAGGCCGAAAAGACTCCCGACCAGCAACAGGAGAACCAGCCGCCAGGGCGTTTCCCCGCGAGTTTGTTGTGCCACGCGGTTGGCATTCACAAAGGAGAGCATCGCCGACAGAGGAACAGCCTGCGCCGGCTCCATGAAAATGGCCAGTGCCGGAACCGCCAAAAGCGAAAATCCGAAGCCCGCTATCGTCTGCACTATCGCCGCCACCAGAGTAACGAAGATCACGAGGATGACGGTGCCAACTTCCACGCTCGGAATATCGCAGTCCGAAGGCAGGCGAAGCAACTCGATTCCTCGGGGTGCCTTGGAACCCCGCCCGTCGAAGGCTAAAATCCATTCCAAACAAGGAGACTGCAGATGGCGAAGATGGAAGATGGATTCGGCAAACCACTTGAGGTGCGCGATTTCGTATTGGCCAACGCCGAAGAGGGGAACCCCACGAAGGTCCTGAGCACACTGGATCAATATGCCGAGGACCATTTCTTCCTCATGAATGTGGGGCCGGAGAAAGGCCCCCTGCTCACCAAAGAGGTGAAGAAACTTTCGCCGGAGGCACGCGTTCTCGAGTTCGGCAGCTACTGCGGATATTCTGCGATCCTGATCGCACGCGACCTGCCCTCGCAAGCGCAATTAACCTGCGTGGAAATCGACCCCGAATCCGTCGAAGGGGCACGCGATATCGTCGCCTTTGCCGGCCTCGCCGATCGGGTCGAGATCATTGCCGGTGCCTCGGGCGACAGGATTCCCTCCCTACCAAGCCCCTTCGATCTGGTTTTTCTCGACCACTGGAAGGATCTCTACGAAGAAGATCTGAAGGCTCTAGAGAAACACCAATTACTGCGCCCGGGTGCGGTGATCTTTGCCGACAACGTCGGGCCTCTGTTCAACCCCGAGAGCTACCTCAACTACGTTCGTACTTGCGGCAAGTACGACTCGTCCCACCATATCTCCACGATTGAATACACGGACCGGCCCGACGCGGCCGAGATCTCGGTCTTTCGGGGTTGAGCCTTGCGGGTGCCCATGAGGGCACCCGCAAATTTCAGCCTCGGCTGCGATTGCCGGCCTTCGCGCTGGCTCCATCGCGAGCACGGCCGGGTCCACCGCGACGGCCCCCGCTACCACCTGGCTGAGGCTTTCGCTGACGGGATTTTTGCAAGGCCGGCTTCTTGCCATAGGATTTTCGAGCGTTCGGATTTTTCGGCCTGGCTGCCGCCGCCGGCTTCGACGGCGCTGCTTCGAGGTTCTCCGCATCGACGCCATCAAACTGCTGCCGCTCGATCGGTGATTTCAGATAGCGCTCCGTATCCCGAATCCAATCACGGTCCTCGCGGGTCACAAAAGTCACCGCTTTGCCGCTCAACTCGGCACGACCCGTCCGACCGATCCGATGGGTGTAAGTCTCCGGCGTGCTGGGAGGATCGAAGTTGATCACATAGGAAACTCCCGCCACATCGAGGCCGCGAGCAGCGATATCGGTCGCAACCAGAATATCGAATTTACCCTTGCGAAACCCATCCATCGCACGGTCGCGTTGCACCTGAGACATATTCCCCTGCAGGGCAACCGCGCGATGGCCCTGCTTGTCGAGTTTCACGGCCATCTGGCGCGCACGATGCTTGGTCCGGGTGAAGACGATCGCGGTCTGGCAATCGTCGCTCTTGAGAATCGACTCGAGAAGGTCACGCTTCTGGTCCTGCGGCACCGGCGCCAGAACATGCTCAATCCGGTCGGCCGGAGCGGAATGCGCCAACTCGACCACTTGTGGATTCAGCAACATCCGATCCGCCAGATGGCGGATCTCCTTGGGCATGGTCGCCGAGAACAGAAGGTTCTGGCGTTCATCGGGACAGGCCGAAAGAATGCGTTTCACATCGGGCAGGAAGCCCATATCGAACATATGGTCCGCTTCATCCAGCACCACGGTCTTGATGCGTCCGAGATCCAATTCCCCCTGTTTGAGCAGGTCAAGAACGCGCCCCGGGCAGCCCACGATAATCTCGGGATGTCGCCGCAAGGCTTGCGCCTGCATCTTGATGGACTTGCCACCGAATACCGTGACCGTGCGCATCGAGGTGAACTTGGCGAGCGTGCGGATCTCGGCATCAATTTGATTGGCCAGCTCACGGGTCGGTGCCAGGATCAGAGCCGTTGGGCCCTTGCTCTGGTTCCGAATCCTCTGGTCCAGAATCGGCAAGGCAAAAGCTGCGGTTTTGCCGGTTCCAGTTTGCGCCAGCCCCAGCACGTCTCGTCCTTCCATTCCTGCCGGAATCGTCTTTTCCTGAATGGGGCGCGGATCGAGAAACCCGGCCTCGCGAAGTCCCTTGTTGAGGGACGCATGCAACTCAAACCCGGCAAAGCCCAGCTCGGGCTTCGCAATTTCCTTTTTCTTCGTTGACAATGTGGATCTCCGCCGCAGAGATTCCCTCTTGGAACCTTTACGGCCTCTGGTTCTGACCCACACAACAGGAACGGGAAAGATTCTAGAGAAACGGCGCGACCTCGGTCGTTGATCGAGAGGTGCTGTTGTCGCCGTCACGCTTCAAGACATTGTGTCTCGGTGCGTACTTGCATTTCAACTATAGCTGGGTCGCAACGAAAAAACCAGCCCCGCTCAAAACACCCTGCCATCGCGCTCTGCCGGCGGTCACAAAACCTGTACAGTCTGCGGTGTGATGGCAGACGCTCTCGACCTCATCCGGAGCCGGCAATGGTTCGAGGCCCACGAGTCCCTCGAAGATCTCTGGCGCGAAGCCGAAGGCAAACGGCGGAGGCATTTGCAGGGCCTGCTCCATATCGTCGTGTCTCTCGAGCACCTTCGTCGCGGCAACCCTCGCGGTTGTCAGGGGCAATGGGACAAAGCTCGCCAACGACTGGCTGACGTGCCCCCCTGCTTTGCCGGACTCGAGATTCCGGGATGGATGGACGAGCTCGAAGTTTTCTTCCGGCGACTCGATCTCGCGGCCGCCGCCGAGGCGAGGCTCTTTACGCAACCAATACCCGAAATCGAAACCTGGCCGATCCCGGCCCTTGCTCAGGACAATTCGACCATGAGATGAAGTGGCCGGGCAAACCATGTTCAGGAATGGTTCGCCCATCTCGGTGTCCTTCGCTAAGTCTGAAGGACTCAATTATCGAAACCGGACACAACCTTCCCCGACAGGAAATAAATCGATGGAACACAGCATTCCCGCATTGGTACAAAGCGCCGGCGACCGCTTCGGCGACGCCTCGGCGATCGAAGATGGCGACATCCGCCTGAGCTTTCGTGAACTCGCCCAAGGCAGCTTGCGAGCTGGTCGAGCCTTCCGCGCAGCCGGCCTGCAAGCCGGCGACCGTGCGGCCATCTGGGCTCCGAATTATTCCGAATGGATCCTCGCAGCGATCGGCCTGCAATCCGCTGGAGGCGTTCTCGTCCCGCTGAATACCCGACTCAAGGCAGGCGAAGCCGCTTACGTTCTACAAAATAGTGGCGCAAAAATGCTCTGCACGGTCAGTGACTTCCTCGGTGTCGACTATGCCACCGAGATTCGCAAACAGGACGTACCCTCCCTCGAGAAGGTGATCACCTTCCGTGGCCGCTCTGACGGCGCTGATACCTGGGAGGATTTTCTGGACACGAGCAACGACGTTACGGCCGAGACCATTCACGAACAGATTGCGGCCATCGGTCCCGACGACCTCTCGGATATTCTCTTCACCTCGGGGACGACCGGAAAACCCAAGGGCGTGATGAGCGCTCACGGTCAGAACCTGCGGGCCTTCGAGGCGTGGTCGGGCTGCGTGGGCCTGCGCGAAGGCGATCGCTATCTGATCATCAATCCTTTCTTCCATGCCTTTGGCTACAAGGCCGGCTGGCTGTCAGCGATTCTTCGCGGGGCGACGATCCTTCCACAAATCACATTTGACGTTGAAGAAGTCCTGCGGCGGATCGAACCCGATCGTATCACCATGTTGCCGGGACCACCGACCATCTACCAAAGCATCCTCAGCCACCCCGATCTGGCAAGGCACGATATCTCCTCGCTCCGACTCGCCGTCACGGGAGCGGCTGCCATTCCGGTCGAGTTGATCAACCAGATGCGCCAGGATCTCGGCTTCGAGACGGTTATTACCGGATACGGCCTGACCGAAACCTGCGGGATCGTCAGCATGTGTCGCGAGGGAGATGCCGCCGAAACCATTGCGACCACCTCGGGACGACCGATCGACGGCGTCGAAGTCCGACTGGTCGACAGCGAAGGTCGCGACGTTCCCGCCGGCGAACCCGGCGAAGTGATCGTGCGCGGCTATAACGTCATGCGCGGGTATTTCGCCAACCCCGAAGAGACCGAGAAAACCATCGACAAAGATGGCTTCCTCCACACCGGGGACATCGCGGTCGCTGACGCCGACTTCAACCTGCGCATCACCGACCGGATCAAGGATATGTTCATCATGGGCGGGTTTAACTGTTACCCGGCCGAGATTGAAAATGCGCTCTACGATAGCGGTTATGCCGCACAGGTCGCGGTGATCGGCGTTCCCGACGAACGGATGGGCGAGGTCGGCATGGCCTTTCTTGTGGCCGCGCCCGACAAAGAGGTCTCGGCCGACATTGTCCGCGACTGGAGCCGGGAGAATATGGCCAACTACAAGGTGCCCCGATACATCCAGATCGTGGACGAGCTTCCCGTGAACGCTTCGGGCAAAGTCACCAAATTCGTTCTGCGCGAGCAGGCCGAAAAAATTCTCAGCACGCAGGAGTAAAAACGATGTCGCGCTTGCAAACAGACAACCTTCTTTCGGCCGGCAGCCTCTGGGGGCTGATCGAGGCACGCACTCAGGCCACCCCCGACGCACTCTTTGCCGTCGATGATCAGGATCGTGAATTGACCTTCCGTGAATATCGCGACGCGTGCCTGAAGGCCGCCGCCGGCTTTGCCGCCCGCGGTGTAAGCGAAGGCACCCCGGTCTCGTGGATGCTGCCTACGTGGTTTGAGTCGATGATTCTGGTGGGCGCGCTGGCACGGCTGGGTGCTGTGCAAAATCCGATTCTGCCGATCTACCGCCACAAGGAAGTCGGCTTCATCGCCTCCCAATTCGGCACGAAGTTATTGATTCTGCCTCCGGCAAACCCGAAATTCGACTACCCGCAGATGGGCTCGGATCTGGCAGCCGACCGACCAGGGATGGAAGTCATGGTCTGCGATCAGATTCTGCCGGACGGCGACCCTGCCACTCTACCGCCCGCGCCGGCCGAGACAACGCCGGCAGACGCCCCTGTGCGTTGGGTCTTTTACAGCTCGGGAACCACCTCGGATCCGAAAGGGGCACGCCATACCGATCTCACTCTGGACGCGTCCGCGCGCGGCATGGCCTCATGCCTGCATCTGGACGAGAGCGATCGCATCGCTCTGGTCTTCCCGTTTACACATGTAGGCGGCATCGGCTGGCTTGGCAGTGTTCTTGCCTCCGGCGCGGCGTTTATCGTGGTGCCGGCCTTTGATGCGAAAACCACCCCGGTGGTGCTGGCCCGTCATGGCGTCACGCAAGCGACCGCCGGGACCGCCTTTCACCAGGCGTATCTCGCCGCACAACGCGCGCGCGTCGCTGCCGGCGACACCAGTCCGCTCTTCCCGGAGGTGCGCACCTTTCCCGGGGGCGGCGCTCCCAAACCCCCGCAACTCCATACCGAGATCCGCGACGAGATGGGTGGTGTCGGGATCGTCTCGGGCTATGGCATGACCGAATGTCCGATCATGACCATGGCCGCCGTTGGCGACTCGCAGGAAGCGCTCGCCCATACCGAGGGCAAGGCTTCTCCTCCCGAGGTCGCGTTTCGGCTCGTAACGCTCGAGGGAAAGGACGCTTCCATCGGCGAAGAAGGTGAAATCCGCGTCAAGGCGCCGCAACTTTGTCGCGGCTATCTCGACGAGTCCCTCAACGAAAAAGCCTTTGACGAAAAGGGCTTCTTTCATACCGGTGACCTGGGCCACCTGGATGCCGAGGGC
This sequence comes from Candidatus Binatia bacterium, assembly GCA_029248525.1. Classification (NCBI taxonomy): domain Bacteria; phylum Candidatus Binatota; class Binatia (SeqCode); species Binatia bacterium. The sequence goes on along the minus strand of JAQWJE010000035.1, from coordinate 3,106 downwards.
TTTCTTACCATCACGGGGCGACTGAAGGACGTCATCATCCGCAAGGGCGAGAATATCAGCGCGAAAGAGATCGAGGATCTTCTCTACGAGCACGCCGCGATCGAAGACGTGGCGGTCATCGGAATCCCCGACCCGGCCACAGGTGAACGTGCATGCGCCGTGGTGCAAACAGCAACCGGCGAAAGCCCGATCGGCTTCGATACGATGGTCGAGTACCTAAAAGGGCGCGGCCTGATGCTGCAGAAAATTCCCGAGCAACTCGAAGTCCTCGACGTCATTCCCCGCAACGCCACCGGCAAGATCGACAAAAAGGGTTTGCGCGAAACCTACAAGGACTCCGAGAGACCCACGAGATGAAGCGATGAATGGCGCCGAGAAGGCGCAGGGTCGCGACGAGATCCGGCAACTCGCCTACCGCTATGCACACGCCACCGATACCCGTGATCTCGACACGCTGGTTGGATGCTTTATCCCCGAGGTGCAGGTTGGGCGAGATCGCCGCGGCCGCGAGGCGTTACGCGCGGATTTTGATCGCCAACTGCGCGCTGTCGGCATCACGATCCTCTTTGTCGGCAATCACCTGATCGATTTTGTCGACGAGACGCATGCGACCGGACATGTCTATTGTCGGGCAGAAATTCAGGAGGGCGACCGCTGGATCCAGCAAGCGATTCGCTATGACGACACCTATGAAAAGCGGGGCGACGCGTGGTTCTTTGTGCGCCGCAAACACCAGCTCTTCTATGGAGCCGAGTCCGGACAAAACCCGCTTGGTCTGGCACCGGCCGATTGGCCGAAGAATGCAACTGGTCGGGGGACCTTGCCGGAATCCGAGAACAACTGGCAGGAGTTCTGGAAAAAGAGCTGAGAGTTCCCGCCAGGCGGCCTATTCGCAACGGCAGCCCACATTCATATCGCAAGCCGTGCCGGTTCCGGCCTCGCGAGCCTCCGGTCGATGAACGCCGGATTTCGAGACGATTTGTCGGTCCTCGCAAATTTCGATACCGCGGAAGATATGAAAATAACGCCCCTCGTCCCTCTTGGCTGTGCGCTCGCGATCCTTCTGACGTCCGGGTGCACCGCCAGGCGCCAACCTTCACCGGAACATCTAGGTGAGCCCTGGAACTCGCTGCGATCATTGGGAGACTCCGTGCATGCGGCCGCCGATGTCGGCGAGAAGGCTCGCGCCGCTGGTGGCGACCGTGAGAATGCCGATGGCGGACGATATTTGTCGGAGATCCTGATCCAGCAGGTTGGACGCGGTGTCTTCCGTGACCCGGACTATCCGGTCTTCCGACCACAATTTCCCGAGTCAGCTCACACCGGGTTGGTGAATCCGGACAATCTTTATGAAAGTACGCATATCCGACCGGGTGCCGACTATGTGCTGCGCGGCACCCGCGGGACGACCGCTGATGTGACGTTTCAGGTATTTGCGGGCACCCCAGGGGTCAACGGCAAGCTACGCGACGTCGGCACGCTTTCGCTGGACAATCTGGCTCTGGACGCCGACGGAAACTTCGAGGTCTTTGTCGGGCCCACCGCTCATCCACAAAACTGGATCGAAACAGACGATGAGGCCGGCTTGCTGCTGGTGCGGTGGACCTATTCGGACTGGGCAAGCGAAAAAGCAGGACGCGTGGAGATCCATCAGGTCGGCAAACTCGGTGTGCCCGCACCCAACCCCGATGTCGGTGACGTGGCCCGCAAGATTCGCGAAGCCGGCGCCGCGGTCCCGGACTCGGCCGCATTCTGGCAGGCCTATATCGGCAAAGTTCGGCTATTCACCTCGGATAATGCCGTCATGAAACCGCGGCTTACCGGCAGCGAAGGACTCGCCGGACAAGTCGCTGCCGTAGGCAAGTTCTCTCTGGCCAATGACGAGGCTCTGGTCGTCAGCGTGCCCAGGGCCGACGCGCGCTATCAGGGACTGCAATTGGGCAACTACTGGTTTGATGCGCTCGAGTGGGCCAACCGGCAGACCAGTCTGACCGGCGGCCAGTCTCATCTCGGTAGCGATGGGCGCTATGATTACGTGATCTCGGCAACCGACCCCGGCGTCCCGAACTGGCTGGACAGCACCGGCCTTTCCGAAGGCCTCTTCTTTTTGCGCTTTCAGGGCGTACGCACACCTCTGACCGACGAAGAAGCCCCGACCGCGCAACTGGTCAAACTGGGCGATGTACGAAGCATCCTTCCCGCAGACACTCCCGAGATCGATGCTGCCGGACGCCGCGCGCAACTGGCCACACGTCAGCAACAACTGCAGAGGCGCTACGGGCGATGAAATTCACCGCGACTCGTCATCGATGGCGATGCGCGACCTCGTTCTAGACGGTATCCATGCAGGTCCGCAGAAAGCCACATTGCTGGCAGAGGTATTTGCAATGACCCATGATTTTCAGGGGGCCACCGCAGGCGTCGCATTCCATCCAGGCGATCTCGCGAACGGCACCTTCTTCGGTCTTTGTCTCTTTTGTTTCTGCCACAGCCTCCATCGCAACACCCTCCGGCACCATTGAACCAGAAATGCCGGGCGGAATGAACTTCCGCCCGGCATTTCGTGGCGAATGTAGCCCCAAAGTCGCGCGGGCGCCTGCAATTCCTGCCGATCCCGCTACAATGCAGATATGAGCATTGTGGCGGTACCCATCACGATCGCGGAGACGTCCGAATGCGATCGAGGACTTGAAGATGGCGTCCGCGCCCGCGGCGCGGGCGCGGATCTGATCGAATGGCGCGTCGATCGCCTCGCCGACGACGATCGCGGACCCGATACCGTTGAAACACTGATCCGCGAAAGCCCGCTGCCCTCCATTCTGACCTGCCGGTCGGCTGATGAAGGCGGGGCGTTTGAAGGTACCGAGGCCGAACGAGTCGGCTTGCTCGACCAGATGGCGGCACGCGGCGCGATCCCTGCCTATGTTGATCTGGAGTACGCGCGTTGGATTGCCAACTCCGACCTGCAGGATGCCACGGCCGAACTGCGTCACCTAGGTGCCAAAATCATTCTGTCGGCACACGACTTCAAAGGGCGCCCGGAGAAGCTGGACGATATTTTTGCCAGTATCGACAACACGCCGGGATGTGATGTGACCAAGGTCGC